>NZ_LVDJ01000040.1:0-1318 GCF_007636505.1 Shewanella sp. KCT | reverse complement strand
CTAGGGAATCCCCAGATAATTCCCTTTTTATTCAATTCAGTAGACACGCATGGTGTTGATTGATCTAATTGATTTCGCCAAAAAACTACCAGATCCAACACCATGCGTGATGTCCATACCTTACACGATTTACTCAAAAAGCAATGCCCGCAAATACATCAAAAACGGCTTAATTCTCTGATGGTTGCTACAGAAGCGTTACTTGATGGCAATCAGTTGTCACTCACTCAGCTTGGTCGCAATATCTCTGGTGCGGTGGCGCCAAAGCACAACATCAAACGGATAGACAGGCTACTCGGCAACCCGCATCTACACTCTGATAAATTCGCTATTTATCAATGGCATGCCAAGTTACTCTGTGTTGCTAATCCCATGCCGGTAATCCTCATTGATTGGTCTGATGTCCGTGAACAATTGCGGATGATGACATTGCGAGCCTCTGTCAGTGTGCAAGGGCGCTCGGTTACCCTGTATGAGCGTACTTTCAAGTTTGCCGACTACAATGCTCCACGCAGTCATAACGCCTTCTTGGCGGAGTTGGCACAGGTGCTGCCGTCCCATGTGTGTCCACTGATTGTCACCGATGCGGGTTACCGCAATACCTGGTTTCGGGAGGTGGAACGATATGGTTGGTTTTGGCTTGGCCGTGTCCGTGGGGATGTCGGCTTTCTCCAGGCCAATCATGCCCAATGGCAGTCGAATAAGTCGCTTTATCCCTCCGCCACGGCGAAAGCCCGGCATATTGGTTACGTAAAACTGGGACGAAAATCGCCTATGCGCTGTCATTTACATCTGTACAAGGCTGCGCCGAAATATCGAGCCGACAAGCGGTCATCCAAAGCAGGACGCAATCATACGGCACAACAAAGTTACCGTCTTGGCAGTAAAGAGCCTTGGTTACTGGCAACCAACTTGCCTACGGAGGCGTTCTCGTCAACGCAGGTGGTCAAACTTTATGCCAGACGGATGCAGATAGAAGAAACCTTTCGCGACCTCAAAAGTCCCCAATACGGCATGGGACTCAGACAAAGCCGCAGTCGTTGTCCACGCCGTTATGATGTGTTGTTGCTGATAGCTTTGTTGGCAGAAATCCTGCTTTGGTGCATCGGTCTGGCAGCCAGGCATCTGGGATGGCAGCGGAGGTTTCAAGCCAATACGATACGTGACAGAAACGTGCTATCTGTGCTCCGGCTCGGCAAAGAAGTGAGACGACGTCCGGAATACTCAATCAAAGAATCGCATTTTCGCTGGGCTTGGGGTGAATTTCTTAAACTGGTTAACACCTCTGGGAGGCCCTAATTATGAGGGGATCCTCCAG
>NZ_LVDJ01000039.1:0-1349 GCF_007636505.1 Shewanella sp. KCT | reverse complement strand
CCCAGCTCTGCCGTCCATACCTGAGTGATCTCACGCATCTCTCGCAGGCTCTTGCCCACGGCCTCCATCTTGGTGGCGTAGCGATTGATCCCCGCGCGAGACAGCTGCTGCTCTTCGGGTAGGCCAGCGGCCTTTATCAGCGCATTGACCTCTTCTAGCAGTTCGGCCTGAGTGATAGAACCATCACGCAGGCCGCTATCTAAACGCTTGCGAATATCATCTGGCAGTAGATCGACCTTAGAGCGACGGCCACGGGTTGGGGTGTCTTGTTTACTTGTCATGGCTATTACCGCCCCCATGATGCTTAAAGGATGCAGCTAAATCTTGTTGAGCCTGCTTCATTGCCTTTTGCAGCGCACGTTCAGCCTGTGCCACCTGAGGAACCTTTTTAAAATAAGACTTTCTGAAGTCGCCATTTTTAAAAGGTTTACCTTCCTTAAGCACCATAGGCTTAATGACCTGCTGTTCTAAGTCAGCCACTACCAACCCTAGAGCTACGTGGTATAAGATCTTCTTCTGATCAGCGGTTAATGGTTTGACGGCCATAGCTATTCCCCTGCCCGAGGGCGCTTGATGCCTGGTACCACGGCGCGGCCTGTTGCCACGTCTTCACCTCGACTGGTTAGTACGGCTTTCTGGGTACCACCCAGCTTTTCAAGGCGAATCAGCCCTTGCTCTTCCAACCAGGCAAGCTGAGTGCGCAGTCCATCGCGACTGATATCCAGGCCGTATACAATCAGCCCATCTTGCAAGATGGACTCATTTAAATCGAAGCCTGCGACCTCAGTCAGCATGCGCAGAATCACCAGCCGCTGGTGCTCTTTCATGATGTCTTGTAATGCCATTAGTCGTTCCTTAATTCGTTTTCCAGTAGCAGATCCGTTTTACGCTCAAGGCGACTGATACCCTCTTGCGTGGCGTTTATGGTTTCGGTGAGGCCGCTTAGTGTTTTGTCTAAGCGGTGCACCTCTTCTTTAGTGGGCAGATGCTTCATGTCGGCTTTCACCTGGGTCATCTGCTGGTCTAAGTTGCCCACCCGCTCGTGCAACTGGTCGTGTTCTTTACGCGGGGTAAAGCGCAAGTTGAACCAAGCGAACAAGCCCATAAACGCCAGATAGCCCAGTGCTGACAGCCATTTAAAGTTGGCGTTGATAAACTCAAATGCATTAGCCACGGCGCCCCCCTGTTCGTTGCTTCAAGCGCAGCTCATGATCTTCCTGGCAACTGATACAACGCAGGGCATTGCCACGCTGTACCTCGACTGACTCTAAACAGTCAGTACAAATACCGTTGCCCTTGGGGGCCGATGCGCGGCTCTTGCTGATACAGGCTTCGCGTTCGCGCATCTC
>NZ_LVDJ01000038.1:0-1769 GCF_007636505.1 Shewanella sp. KCT | reverse complement strand
ACCTGATCCCATCCCGAACTCAGAAGTGAAACGCAATCGCGCCGATGGTAGTGTGGGGTCTCCCCATGTGAGAGTAGGTCATTTCCAGACGCCTAATATAGCAAAAAGCCCTAGCCTAAAACGCTAGGGCTTTTTGCTTTCTACACTCTGAGAAAAAACTTACCCCGATGTCGCCCCACCGCCGGGCGTGGTGATAAACCGTATCCTGAGCTTATGACATTCGCTACATCCATGTGCCTTGTCATCGGCCGCGAAGCATAGCTTCTCCGTGTTCAAGTCAGGCTAAGTACTGCTTATTCAAAGAGCCTTACTTTCACACCCATCTGTTCGCTTCAAGAACCGAGCAGGTTATTTTCAGGCGTCTAATAACGAGGAATCTCACTCGAATATGGGGGAGGTAAAGCGTCCTCACGCAGTGAGATACAATCCCATGCAGAGGTGTGTTCTGCAATATCGACACTTCAGCCGTTCAGGGCTCTCTTACTTCTCAGCTTGCAGCCTAGCCACAGGTACCTTCACGATCCAACCATCAAGATGAGCTAGATAATCGGATCTCTTACGCCTCATGCGATAGTTCGATAAATGGATACTCTAAATTGACATGTCCATAAATCATAGCGGAATAGGAGAGAAGTACTGGCGTCGAACAAATGTAATTTGGTGCACACGATGGAGGATTTGGAGAGCTTAGTCTAAGCTGCTCATGATAGGCGCTAGATATCTCAAAAGTCCTTTATTTACCTATTTAGTTGAGTCCTGGTAATGTCAGATGATAAGTGGCAAGGCAAATGAGCCCATGCGTCAGATTATCTAAAGAGGGATCTAATCTCGGTATTGCCAGCACTCATGATGCAAACTTTGCGCGCATGAGATGACTTCAACCTTCAACTATAGAATTGAACCTTGTTGGTTAATGATTGGCTTGAAATGCTTTTCCTAGGATTCACCATAAGCATTCAGGTTCATACATGCTATTCCCTACTTAGCCAAGTTGACCCTGATAGCCTAATGTCTCATAGAGCTAATTGTTTGTACTGTTCTTGTGTTAATTTACATTCCTTACTTCTTTTTGGAGTTCATTGTAAGTATTAGCTCAATCGCTTAGTGGATACCTCATTCTTCATTCAATAGCATGCCTGGTATCAGAACTCCTTCTAAGACAATGTGGAGATTGCCTATCTCTATCTTTACCTCTTCGTTGCCCTAATTTCTACCTGAGAAGCGACGGGGAGGTGTTTATTCTGGCCGTAAAGGCAATCGCTACTCCCTTGTTTTTAGATAAAGCGCCTGGGTGTGTCAGCGCTCAAGTTTCTTTCGTTAGCCAGTTCACTGTGTTTGAAGGTAAGAGGTGACCAGCCTGTGCCGGTGCTTCAATTATCGCTTTTGTGGATAACTTTGTGCGTAATTGGTGTAAAGGGTGTGCTTATATCAGGTATAAAAAATAAGTTCATTTTTATTTAAAAAAGCCCTTGCGTAAAAGTTTCTGCTCCCTATAATGCGCTCCCACTGACACGGCAAACGGCGCTACTTACCAAGTGAGTAGGTAACGAATGTCGAGTCAAGGTGATAAGCGGCTCGAGTTTTTAAGCCGGTAGTTACAACGCGAAAGCACAGTAATTAACCACTTAAAAATCTTCTGAAAAAAGCGCTTGACGCCGACAGGGAGAAGCGTAAAATACGCAGCCCTAGCCCGCTGGAGTCCAGTATGAGGCAAACGTTCTTTAACAAGATAAAACAAGAAATCTGTGTGGACACTCACAGGTATTGAG
>NZ_LVDJ01000037.1:0-2428 GCF_007636505.1 Shewanella sp. KCT | reverse complement strand
AATCGCTACGCCACCAAGATGGAGGCCGTGGGCAAGAGCCTGCGAGAGATGCGTGAGATCACTCAGGTATGGACGGCAGAGCTGGGCGATAAGCCAACCGGCGAAGTGACCAAGTTGATCTTAGAGATGGCGCGGTCACAGCTGTTTAAAGCCCTGTTAAATGAGTCTGAAAGTGGCGAAGCCGCAGACGTGGGCATGATTAAAGAAGCCATGTTAGCTGTGCAGCGTTTGGAGTCTGCTGCTATGGCCAGCCACAAACGTGAAAAAGAGATCCGTAAACTGTTTGCCGAAGAGGCGGCCAATGCTGTTACCGATGAGTTACGTGGCGAAGATGGTATGAGTGAGCAGCTCGAAGCTCGTATTCGCGGCATTTTGCTGGGGAAAGCATGATGAAGATTTCGTATTGGTTATCCTGCCATCTCTATGGCATGTTCTTGGCCTATTTCATGCTGTTATCACTGGATAATTTTGCTCTTTCTTCCTTTGCGTTTTTCTTTATTTTGCTGATGGTGCTTGCTTATCGAGTACCTTGGAAGCCAGAGGTGAAACATGGCTAAAAGTGGCTTACACATGAAGGCGATCTCTGAGCCGCGCAAGATTAACTTGGCCGAGGAGATGGAACTCGCTGGTGTCGATGTCCCTCAGGAGATCAGTGACGCGCAGCCAGCTAATGAGCCGGTGTTTTTATCCTATCAGCAACGCTGGTTCGAGGATGAATCACAAATCATGATCGCCGAAAAAAGCCGTCGAACAGGTCTCACCTGGGCAGAGGCTGGGCGTAACGTGATTAAAGCCGCTAAGCCGCGTCGACGTGGTGGTTGTAACACTTTCTACGTGGGCAGTAAAAAAGAGATGGCGCTGGAGTACATCGCCGCCTGTGCGCTCTTTGCGCGTGCATTCAACCAGCTTGCCGAAGCTGATGTGTATGAGCAAACCTTTTGGGACAGTAGTAAGCAGGAAGAAATCCTCACCTATATGATCCGTTTTCCTAAAACGGGTCGCAAGATTCAGGCGCTCAGTTCGAGACCTTCTAACCTTCGTGGTCTACAAGGGGACGTGGTTATTGATGAGGCAGCATTCCATGAGGCTCTTGAAGAGCTGCTTAAAGCCGCTCTGGCACTGACTATGTGGGGCAATAAGGTCAGGTTAATTAGCACCCATAATGGTGTCGATAATCTTTTTAATAGCCTGATAAATGATGCCAGAGAGGGACGTAAAGATTACAGCGTTCATCGTATCACCCTGGATGAAGCCATAGCCGATGGATTGTATAAACGTATTTGTTATGTCACCGGCCAAGAGTGGACGTTGGCGGGCGAGGTTGAATGGCGTGAAGGCTTATACAAAAACGCTCCTAACAAGGAGAGCGCCGAAGAAGAGTATGGTTGCATCCCTAAAAAATCAGGTGGTTCTTATCTCAATCGAGTGTTGATTGAAGCAGCGATGGTCGCCGACCGTTCTATTCCTATTTACCGTTTTGAGGCACCAGAAGACTTTATGAGTTGGACGCCAGAGATGCGCGATGCAGAAGTGAGAGACTGGTGTGAGCAACATCTAAAACCAGAGTTGCTTAAGTTAAAGCCTGCACACAACCACGCATTTGGTGAAGACTTTGCTAGACGTGGAGACTTGACGGTATTCACCCCGCTAGCCATTAAGCCTGATCTTAGAAAGCGTGTCCCCTTTGTGGTTGAACTCAGAGATACCACTTATGAGCAACAAAAGCAGGTGATGTTTTACATCTGCGACCGCTTACCAAGGCTAGTGGGGCTGGCCTTTGATGCTACAGGTAATGGTGGCTATTTGGCTGAGCAGGCTGCGTTGCAATACGGCGTTGAGATGGTCGATCAGGTGAACCTTTCACAAAGCTGGTATCACGAATGGATGCCGAAAATGAAGGGGGAATTTGAGGCGTTTAATCTTGAGATCCCCAGACATCAAAACGTGCTGGATGATCTTCAGCACATCAAACTGGTCAATGGTATTCCCGCGATCGATAAAGGCCGTAAGACAGATCTGGAGTCAATTAAGGCGAAAGGCAAGCGGCATGGTGACTTTGCCGTTTCTTTATGTATGGCCGTCCGGGCATCGTATATGGAGGGGGCACCTATTGAATACACCCCACTTCCAGGCAAGGCCAGCCGAGATGATGACGAACTCGATGACGACCTCTATGCAGGCAGTTATGAACAAGGAGCCTACTAATGGCTGAAACCACTCCTACCGACACTCATGAAGATACTCATACCGACACTCTTACCGACAAGAATGGCACCCGTTATAAGGTGAGCGAGAAGCAGCTGTCACAGCCTCAAACTGACAGGGCTAGGCTCGCTCATCTGCAGTCTCACTATGCCAGTCATCCCAGTCGCGGCCTAACCCCGGCTAAGTTAGCGGGTCTATTACAGCTGGCAGAACAGGGGGATTT
>NZ_LVDJ01000036.1:0-2485 GCF_007636505.1 Shewanella sp. KCT | reverse complement strand
GCACAAAACACCTAACCATTGCCAATACCGATAATATTTGCACCAATCCAAAATTCATGAATGCATCAGGAACAGGAGGAAATACAGAGGGGTGGTCAGGACATCTCACAGTTTTGTGGCACTCAAACCCTGATGCGTATGGCGGCGCTAGTTATCTTGGATTCATTAACAATCAAAGGGATACCTATTTTAATTTCGATAAACCTTTTAGCGTACTTGATGGTGAAAGGTATTATTTAAGCTTGTATGCCTACCATTATCAAAGCCCTACGGCGGATTTAAGGTTAGGGCTTATGGTGAGATACTCTGATGGTTCAATGGGTTGGAATACGTTTCTGGCAAGAGCTGCCTCAGAGAGGGGGGCTGCCAACTTTGCCAGCGGTTCGGTGACTGTTGGTAATGTTGCAGGCAAAAAGGTTGTTAGTGCGACCCTGTTTATTCAGATGAATGGCACAAACGGCGCCATGGGTGGGGGATACTTAGTATCAAATATCTACCTACGAAAAATGGCATCTGCAGAGTTAATTGTTGATGGCTCAATAACGACTCAGAAACTCGTTTCTAAGGCCGTTACAACTGACAAAATTGCGGCCAATGCCGTTACTGCTAACGAGTTGTTTGCCGATTCTGCGTTGATTAATAAGTTAGTGGCCAGCCAAGGCCTATTTAATGACCTGGTGGCCCGCTTGGCGGTGTTTGGTGGCCTGACGGCTAACAGTATCGCCGCTGGGGCCATCTTGGGTACACACATCAAAGCCGGTGAGAAAATTCAGTCACCCATCATCGAGGGCGGCCAGTTAAGGCTTATCGGTAGTGGCTATATGAAAGTTCAAGCCGCGACACCGTTTGGCCCTGATTCATTAGTTGAGTGGTATGGGCCTAAATTGTTGTCAGGTACCGAGCCCAATTGGGGAGCGCTTAAGAAGTCAAACGCAATAACCTATTTGGCCGCAAATGGTGATGCTTATTTCGGTGGCAGCTTAAGTGCTGGGATCTTAAAGACTGGGGTTACTAACCCGGATAAGAACCAGTACGCAGCGAGTTCAATACCTGTGCAAATAGGGCCATTTGGCACCAATGGCAAGGCTAAAAATGTTGTTGTGTCTTATGACCTGTCTGCAGACAGTACAACATCTTCTAGCTCTGCCGTATCTAACAAGTCTCTGCAGTGGCAGCTGCAGCGCTCTATTGGAAATGGAGCCTGGACAACCGTTGCTAGCGGTACATTCACTATTGCTGTAAACAAGACATGGAATTCTGAATTTGGCTATTACGAAATTCGTGAATATTGCCATGCCTCATCGACCTACACAGATAACTCAACGTCTACCAGTGATTTTATGTATCGGGTATTAGTTGTCAGCGCCACGCGCTATCACGTTGTTTCGCAAGTTTCATCACAGACTATTTCAATCGTTTCAACTGAACAATAAGGGGGCCGAAATGGCTTTAACATTACCATCTATTTCACTTTCATCTGGCATCGATATAGCAAACCCGCTGCTGGTGATCTCAGAGTTAAACGTTACCAATAACGCATCGATTAACGAGCGCCTAGAAGTTGCCATGGCACCAGGAGAGGGCGAACAGGTTAACGATGGTTATAAGTTAGTGACCAATAATCACGGCGGCAAGGGTTGCACTTACATGGTTAGCGTATTTGCCACCCAGGCAGCATTCGAGGTTGGTAAGCCACCGGTTGAGGTGCTGCGTGATGACCGCTCAGTAAAGGTGTTTAGTGTGCAGCTTGCAGACGCCGCCTATGATGGGATGACACCACGCCAAGCCGCCTATGTTCACCTAGTGACACAAGAGGGCTTTGAGCAGTCGGTAGAGGTTGATGGGGTAAGTGTGTAGTAGTGGCCCCTAATGGGGCCACTTTAGCGAATGAATCAAACAGTACTTTGCCTGAGCTGTCCGATAAGTCTCTCGCGTATGCGGTCTAAAGCATTGCACCAGGCCGCTGCACTATCACGACCTATTTCTAGGCCCTTTCCTTCAATTGCATCACGAATGACAATGATGGAGTCATCTAATTCGTCTAGCAGTTCCAGCTTTTCAGTCATAATTACCTCACATACGAAAATTAACCCTGACGGAGAACCGAAAGGGGATAGATGTATTAAAAACGATATTGTCAGACGCGCAACCGGCAAACAGATGCCTTATGTGGCGTGATATTTAAGCATCAATGGATGCGGCCAAGCAGTTAAAAATTAAGGGTATTTCTGAAATATTTTAGCATCAATGGATGCGAGGAATATTGACATCAGGACTTGAGCCAACATCAATGAAATTGATTAAATCAGAAGTTTGAGTTCGATACAAGTAGCAGGGGTATCTAGGTTGCGCGATTTTCAACGAGTGTTAAGGGAGGTTTAAAGGTGGTTCAAAACCTTCCGAACTTAGATTTTCAAAACCCTGCGACCCGCGACCGTATTCAAAACCAACCGTTCCCATTTTCAAAATCAAGCGGCGCGCTACA
>NZ_LVDJ01000035.1:0-2965 GCF_007636505.1 Shewanella sp. KCT | reverse complement strand
AGATCTTCCACCACGGCACTCTTGGTCATGGCAACTAGCTGTGGCAACACTTCAGCCAAACTTTCGGCCTGAGATTCATTGCTCACCACTATAGTATTGTGCTGCTCGATATTAAGTTGCCTACGGCCTCCTACACCATTTGCGCTGGCGCTCATCGCATTCATCAGGGTTTGTTGCTGCTTGCGGGTATAAACGGTTTCGCCGCCATCGAGTAGATAGGTACCTTCGCGAGGAATAGTACCGCCGCCGTGAAACTGACCAATAATGCTAGGTAGCAACGCAATCCCAGCCATCATAGCAGCCATACCTACCACTGCACTGCTGCCCCAAGACGCCATAGCAGACGTCGCTGCTGCTGGCGCCATTGATGTCGCTACGGCAGTACCCGTTGTGGCGGCTTCGGCTTTAGTGGCTATCCCTTGTGTTTTGGTTAATGCCATATCTTTAGCGGCTGCTAACGCTCGCTGGACACCCCATTCAACCAGCAGCTTAATCGCCTCTTTGCTCACACCTCGCAACAATTCCTTGGTTCCCTCACCAAAATCTTTGGCTTCAAACATGGCATCTGCAGTCACTTGGCCAATACCGGCAGAGAAGCGATCGACGCTGTTTTCCCAAAGCTGATCAAAGTCCATGGCCACTTCACCATTGATCAACTTCATCGCCTCGGCGTGACGGCGCTGCTCGGCCTCAATCAGCAGGTTGATCTCATTGCGTTTAAGGGCTTCGCTCTCCGGGGTGTTGTCCAGCTCGGCATTCAGTATGCCCATGTTCTCACTGTGTTGCTGATTTTCCGCATAGGCGGGATCTAACTGGCCTTTTAACTGGTCAAACTCACTGGGCTTGGTGTACTCAGTGCTGAGCGCCGCCAGCAACTGCTTACGCCGCTCTAATGGTACATTGGCCTGCTCAAAATAGACCTTAAGCAGGCGCTCTTTAGCCGCCATCTCATCGGCAGCGCTGCCTACAGGGTCAAGCACAGCCAGCAAGGCTTTCAGCTCTTTAGCCTGGGCCGAAGCGGCATCGGCAGCATCTTTTGAAGCATCGGCGCTGGCCTTAGCGGCATCCAGCTCTTTGGCCGCTTGGAGAATTTTGGCGTTAATGACGGGATCAAGGCCTTTTAACGCACCATGCTCTATTTCATAGCGCACCTTGGCCGCTTCGCTCACATCACCATAGAGGGTCTTTTGCTTGGTGAGATTGTCTAACAGCGATTGTTGCTGTTTATTGATGGTAGAAGGGTTGGCTGTATCGCCTGGACTATTGGTTAGCTCAGGCATTCCCGCCTTAAACAGCTTCTGCTGCGCCGCGCTGGCATCGTTAAGTTTCACCTCTAGCCTGGCAATGTAGGCCTGTAACTCCTCGATGCGCTTGACGCTTAACATGACCGCGGCATCAGAGCCGGTAAATCCCTGCGCAATCAAGCCATCAATCTCTGCCTGGGCATCGGCCATTTCATCCCGATATTCCTGCATCTTTGTCGAAAGCTTGCTGACCTCGATGCCGCGCTGTGCCTCATTCATGGCGCTGAGTTTGCTATTGAGCCTATCAACTTCGCTCGTTAGACCTGCCAATGGATTTTCGGCAGAAGATGCCTCATAAGCTAAATACGCAATACCCGATGCAGCCATCAAAGCAAAACCTGCTGGGCCACCCACTAATGCCGTTGCGGCATTAAAAGCACGCGTTGCGATTGTTGCCTGAGTCGTTGCCACGGCCAAGGCTTCACGAGCGGCTGTTAGCCTGGCTTCAGCCACCACGGCTTGACCAGACGTCAGTACTGCAGCCCGTTGCACCTTAGCTCGATGTAGCTCAGCTTCTGCCGCAGCAATGGTTGCCATGCGAGTCGTTGCCGCCGCATAGGCATTTTTAACCAAGCTCGCAGCGTGCAGTGCCCCCGCTTGAGTCGCACGAGTCAATGCCACTACCATGGCCCCAGTAAACACTTGCTGCAAGGTATCGGCGTTATCCGTTGTCCAGGTTAATCCGTCGGTAATGGTTGATAGAACCGGGGTTAAACTGTCATTAATCGGGCTTTCAAACGCCACCAACAGTTGCTGATAAGCGTTTTTCATGTCGCGAGTTTGGGCACTGATGTTGGCCGCCGTGGCCGCCGCTGCGCCGCTGTAGTCCTGCAGCGCTTTAATGAGGTTATTGCGCAAAAACTCTGAGGTCACTTTGCCGTCGAGCACCATCTGGCGAAAACCACCGGCACTGAGGCCAGCAGCCCTGTCCATTTTATTAAGCAGACCAGGCATAGGTTCAACCAATTGGTTAAGTTCTTCGGCCCGCACAGTAGGCGAGGCTAATGCCTGTGACAAACCATACATGGACTGCCCAAGCTGAACTGAGGTTGCACCCAATGCTGACTGAGCATTACTCATACCTTCTAAAATCACCCGCGATTGCGTTTGAGTCAGTAGGCCTGAATCCACCAGGTTCAGCATGGCTGCATAGTTATCGGCGAGCGGAATAAGCTCTTTGTGATGTTCGCGGGTCAGCTGTAGCAGGTACTTTTCATTATCCGCATAAGCCGCCGTGGTGCCCGACAGACTCTGTAAGCGGGTGCGTACATCCTGAAATGCAGCTAAATCCTGGCTAAGTTTCTGCCCTAGGTTAATTGCCGATAACCCCGCAAAGGCCCCCACAGCCATATTACGCATACGTGCAAGGGCTGCTGTTGTGCTAGCCGATTGCCGGTCGAGCTGATTTAAACCTTGAGAAGCTTGATGACTGGCGCCTTTGGTTTGCCCCAGCTTGGTATTTAAGTTAGAGACAACGACTTTGGTCTCGTTGACCGTGGCAACCAGTTGTTTGCCATCGGCTGTCAGGGTCAGTGCGACTTTTAAATCATTCATAATCTAGCTTTCAACCTTGGCTGGCGCTCGTTCCTAAGCAGTAAGTTTGTTATTCAAGCTTTTCATTAAAGAGCTGGGTCACCGTATGGGCGATGAGCCGCAGCTTT
>NZ_LVDJ01000034.1:0-3699 GCF_007636505.1 Shewanella sp. KCT | reverse complement strand
CCCAAACTGGTCGAGATAGGCTTTGCCATTCCGCAGTCCTGGGCGCAGGAGCGACTGCAGATCCCCATTGCGCAAAAGGATGAGCCTGTATTGTCAGTTGGTGGCAAATCGTCGGTAGTGGATGCTAGCCAAGCAAAGCTTAAGCAACTGGCGATTAAGCGCATCGTGGCGCTTAAACAACAGGCCGAGCAGCAAGACCGCGTTAATGATGATCGGCTATTGGATGAGATGAGCGCTCGGCTAGTGGATGAGATGAGCCCAGTATTGCAAGGCTTTAGCGATGAAGTGCAGGCGCTAGTCAATGGTGTGCAATCGCTGGAGGAACTGCAGGCCAAACTGGCGGCGCTTGATCTGAACATTGATGAGGCGAGCGAGGTGCTGCAGCTGGCGATGGTTTCTGCCGAACTGGCCGGACGTTATGATGTCAGCGGGGGGCGCTAATGGTTAACGTTTTCATTGTATTGTCCCTAGGCTTGTTTTTGTGGATAGGCGTTTATGTAGGGTTAAAATTTGGCGCTCTTTTGGCTCAGTTGTATATCGTTTTCAGTAAGCGTTATGCGTTTATTGGCTATGGAGAACACAACAAATATGGCCGTGCAGCAATATTTGTGACCCAGGACAATGGCATTCATTGGGTTGTTAACCCTCTTTGCTTAAAGCTGGTTGATAGGTACTGCCATGCCGAATAGCGCCCAATACGGCAGCTTACCGTTTAACGAGCAAATAGCCTTTTTTAAAGACAAACTTAACCTGCCTACCGAGCGCTGGAACGATATCTGGCAGGGAAGCCACGCCAAGGCGTTTGTGGTGGCCGGGGCAATGAAACATGACTTGTTGGTTGATCTGCGCAGTGCGGTCGATGCCGCCATAGCCGGTGGTAAGTCGCTTACCTGGTTTCAATCTGAGTTTAAAAAGATAGTGGCTAAACACGGCTGGGCACATACCGGCGGCGCAAATTGGCGTGCCAGGGTGATCTTCGATACCAACATGCGTCAAAGTTACAACGCGGGTCGCTATGAGCAGCTGCAGCAGTTTGCGTATTGGCGCTATGCTCACGGTGATAGCCGTTATCCGCGTGAATTACATCTAAAATGGCACGATACCATTTTGCCGAAAGAGCACCCTTGGTGGTCGACTCATTTCCCTCAAAACGGTTGGGGCTGCAAGTGCCGGGTCTATGGTGTGAGTCAATATGAGTTAGAACGGCGCGGCCTGACGGTTACCCCAGCGCCACAGGACGGCGTCAGAGATTGGACCGACAAATCTACAGGCGAAGTGCACCAGGTACCTAAAGGGATCGACCCTGGGTTTGACTACAGTGTCGGCGAGGCTAGCTTGGGTAAAAGGTTGACCACTCAGCAGATGCAGGCATGGCAGGCACAAAAAGCCGACGCGTGGCAAAGCTTAACGTCTGATACCTGGCAATCGTTTAACTTGCCCCAGTTACTTCCTGCAATTGAGACCAGCGTAGCATTGGCGCCAAGTGCGCAAACGATTGAGCAGCTCAGCGATACTGTGCATAAAGCATTTGGTAAGGAGAAAATTGTCCCAGGGCCAATAGACAGCCTGCCGGTTTATATCAACAGTGCAGCCTTGGTTGAGCATCTGAGTAAAGATCTACACCGCTCACGCTTTATTCCCCTACTGGCCGATGTGATCGCCACGCCGCAGGAGGTGTGGGCCGCCTTTGAAAAACATCTGGGTACGGGTAAGGTGGCGCTGCGCCTGAGGTACATCAAGGTTGTTAATGTCGGCAAAAATAAGAGCCTGCTATTGGTGGCACAAGTGGTTAAAGGGCGTATCGAGGCATGGACGTTCATCCCACTGACGCCGGGTGGTTATCTCAATAAACAGCGTCGTGGTCGATTGTTATATTCGGCAGAAGCAAAGGGACAGGAAGAATAGCTTGCTGGAGTGCCTGCTATACGTGTGGTTATAGCTACACTGGCAATTAATTCTCACGCCACACCGCAACCGAATTAATCCACCTGTGTTCAGTATACGGTTAACCCTTGGCTTATTCAATTAGGCTTCTTTCAGTAAATAAAAGGCGAGGCGTGATGGCTGGTAGCTACATAAAAGTTGAATATCGCGGCGAGAAGGGAATAGCCAAGGCCCTTAATCGCCTACTGAAGCAGGGGCAAAATCTGGCGCCTGTGCTGGGGGATATTGGTGAATACCTGCTGCCCAGCACTCAGCAGCGATTTGTGGATATGCAGGCGCCCGATGGCACGCCTTGGGAGCCGCTGAGCGGCACCACGTTAGAGATTAAGGCTGCTAAAGGCGCTCGACTTGACCGTATCCTTACAGATTCAGGTACCCTGGCTGATACTCTGCATTATCAAATCAGCAGTGACACCTTAAGCCTGGGCAGTAACCAAGAGTATGCCGCCATGCAGCAGCTCGGTGGCATCACTGCCCCCAACAGCATGATCCCCGGTGTTGAGATTCCCGCTCGTGAGTTTTTAGGCATGGCGCCATTTGAAAAGAACGAGGTCGAGGCCATGGTGGCTAACTACCTGGTTAAGGGGTTGCCCTAACCTCCCCTGTTTTCTTGTTGACGCTCTCAAACGCGATTTAAGCGCTTTAGTTGGGTTTGTTATCTCGTTGTATGACGCAGATGGTGTTAAACGCCTTAAGAGAGATTTAAACGGGTTTTAAACTAGGTGTTGAGGTTTTTGCGCCGCCAACATCAGTTTGATATTTATAATGCGGAAAGCAGGCGGTTCAAATGGCTAGACAGTTTGATGCAAAACAAATCAGAATAACGCTATTGGGTGCCGTTATCGTCTGGGGATGCTGCACTGGTTATAACGATTATCTTGAATACCAGGTAAAGATTTATCAAGACAGTGTCAACAGTGAAGAAACAGGAGAGCTGATTAAAGCACTGCGCTTTGCTCAGGAACAAGAAACACTGCGCGCGAAAATGATTCTCCAGTTAATGCAGTGCAATACCAACTCATAATTCCCGAAACCTTTCCAATCCCATCCTAATCCATCGCCCCGCATCATGGGGCCATGAAAACACATACCGCTTTTGAATCAATTGCAGCGCTGACTGCCCAAACCGCTCACTTGGCGGCAGAGGGCGAGTCACTGGCGGCGCTCAACTTTACCTTGGCCGCCATCGATGCTGACAACACTGGTGCCGATAATAGCATCGCTCGTCGGGTGCAGCTGCTGCCTGATGGCCTGTTTTCGGCCAAGGATGGCCGACCCTTTGATGTAGCAAGCGGCAAATGGCTAATGGACGAGGTGGCCTTCGCCATGCTGCTGGCCAACGCTAACGCCCGCGAAAACGATTTCCATTTTGACTACGAGCACCAAACGCTAAACGCCGATGAGAACGGTAAACCCGCGCCTGCTGCTGGCTGGTTTAAACAGCTGGAGTATGTGCCTGGGGAAGGCGTGTTTGCCCTTAATGTCGACTGGACCGCACCTGCTGCCCAATTTATTGCCAATAAAGAATATCGCTATGTCTCGGCGGTGTTTGCCTATGACACCCAAAGTGGTCGTCCCACCCGTTTACTCCATGTTGCCCTGACCAATGACCCCGCGCTCGATGGCATGAAAGCCATTGCTGCACTTAAGGCCGGTCATAGCAGAACTGAAGCTAACCCCACGAAAACCAACCCTACAGAAACTCACTTTATAGAAGGAAGCCAATCGATGAATGAAGCACTCAAGCTGTTACTG
>NZ_LVDJ01000033.1:0-5065 GCF_007636505.1 Shewanella sp. KCT | reverse complement strand
CTGTACTAATGACTCGTGAGGCTTAACCATACAACCCAAAAGGGTTTTTACTGCAAAGTACCGGAAATGAGTCCAATCATTTCTTGGCACTTCCTCCATCCATGGAGGTCGTAATAATGGTTTACCGAATCAAAAGAATACAAAGTACTTGATTGAAGTGCGAACTCAGATTGACTCTTAGATAAGAGTACAGCTTTCCGAATTTCCAAATTTGTCTGGAAACCATAGCATTGTGGTCCCACCTGATCCCATCCCGAACTCAGAAGTGAAACGCAATCGCGCCGATGGTAGTGTGGGGTCTCCCCATGTGAGAGTAGGTCATTTCCAGGCGCCTAATAAAGCAAAAAGCCCTAGTCTAAAACGCTAGGGCTTTTTGCTTTCTACGCTGCGCGAAAATGCTACTTCACACGCAGCCCACAGCCACTTCGTGGGTGGGCCCCTCAGCTCGCAGCCTAGCTGCTTCGCGCTCCAGTCATCCATCAAGCTGCGCTTGATAAACGGATGCCTTACGCCCCCATGTGAGATTGACGGAGTTAGTATCTGATGTCTGGCTAGAAGTTGGCCATGACAGGCGCCTTTTCTCTTTATTCATTAGATCCTCAGCTCGCAGCCTAGCTGATTCGCGCTCCAGTCATCCATCAAGCTGCGCTTGATAAGCGGATGTCTTGCACCCTCATGTGAGATACGACTTTCTATAATCGCGAACGAAAAAATGGTTTTAGCTGCTGTATGGGTATTCTTTTTACAGGTGTCGATTGCGCAACGCTATGCTCTCTTCCATTTTCAGTGTCCATTCACAAATGAATCATGAGCTCCATCAAGATTAATCTTTGTTGGGATTTAGGTTGCCGGGGTTAGATACGTTACAATGGCTTTTTGGGCTGACAGATATAAATCACGCTTCCTCTATGGACTCCAAGAACACTGACTCTTTAACGCAATTTAATACCCTGGGCCTTAAGACTGACTGCTTTCGACTGGTTAGGGCGAGGCAGGAGACTAAACTGGTTGCCGTCTGTTTGCAGACCTTTAAGCAGCAGGAGCCGCTATTGCTGATAGGTGGGGGTAGCAATATTGTACTCACCGAGACTTTTCAGGGGACGGCTGTATTAGTGGAGACTAAGGGAATAGAGGTGAGTCAGGATGACCAATACTATTACCTCAGGGTCGAAGCTGGTGAGGTGTGGCATGATCTTATCAAATTCTGTCTCGATAATGAGATGCCAGGGCTCGAGAACCTTGCTTTGATTCCAGGCTCTGTCGGCGCCGCGCCCATCCAAAATATCGGTGCCTATGGCGCCGAGCTGGCGCAGTTCTGCGATTGGGTCGAATATCTCGACCTCGCTAGCTGTGAGATAAAACGGCTGAATGGTGGCGAATGCCAGTTCGCCTACCGCGAATCTATCTTCAAGAATGCCCTAAAGTATCGCGCCGTGATCTTGCGGGTGGGCTTTATGCTACCCAAAGTATGGCAACCTAATCTGAGCTATGGCCCATTGCAGGCATTGAGCGAGCGTAGCCAAGGGGTGACGCCAAGAGAGGTGTTCGACTGCATCTGCGAGACCCGCATGGCCAAACTGCCCGATCCTGCCGTATTAGGTAACGTCGGCAGCTTCTTTAAAAACCCTGTGGTTAGCCAATACACATTCGAGGCGCTTAAGCAGCAATATGCGGACATAGTCGGCTATGCGCTGGAAGATTCAAAGGTAAAGTTGGCGGCTGGCTGGTTGATCGACAGGGCGGGGCTCAAGGGGCGGTCTGTAGGCAATGCATCGGTTCATCTTAAACAGGCCTTAGTCATAGTTAACAGAGGGGGCTGCAGCGGTCAGGACGTGTGTGACTTGGCGAAGTTGGTGATAGATAGGATATTCGAACAATTTGGCGTAAGGTTAGAGGTCGAACCTAGGATCATTGGTGCAACCGGACAGAAGGAATTAGCAGATGCATGATCAGTGGGCCCGTCGCCGGGATATTATTCGTTTGTTGAGTCAGGGCCAGTTTGTGTCGGGCGAGGCGCTGGCCAGCGAGCTCGGCATCTCTCGGGCGGCAGTCAGCAAGCAGGTGGCCAACTTAGAAGAATTTGGTGTCGACATCTATAGCGTTAAAGGTAAGGGCTATAAGTTAGCCACACCTATCTCGCTTATCGATGAGGCTAAGCTTAAGGCCGCTATCAAGAATCGCTGCTTCTATTTTAATGAGATCAACAGCACCAACGGATTCCTACTCGAGCATGTGAAGGATCTCAGCAGCGGCGATATCTGTGTGGCCGAGTATCAGTCTGCCGGGCGTGGCCGTCGTGGGCGTCAATGGGTATCTCCCTATGGCTGCCACCTCTATACCTCCTTCTACTGGCAGTTCTCCCAGGGGATGGCTCAGGCCATGGGGCTGAGCCTGGTGGTTGGCTGCTCATTGGTGACAGTACTGCGTTCATTGGGGGTCGATGGCATAGGGGTTAAGTGGCCCAACGATATCTATCTCAATCATAAGAAGCTCGCGGGCATACTGATCGAGATGAGTGGTCAGGCTGATAGCGTGTGTGATCTGGTGATAGGTATCGGCATCAACCTCTCTATGTCGCCGGCGCAGGCGGATAAGATAGATCAGCCCTGGAGCGATCTGTCTGAGTTGGCGCAATTGCCAGATAAAACGGAACTGATGATTGCACTGCAGCAGCAATTAGTGACAGATCTCGAGCTGTTTCAACGCCAAGGGCTGAAGGCTTTCCAGTCAAGATGGCGCGAGGCAGATCTGTTCGACGGTGAGCCTATCAAGCTGTTGATGGGCGAGAATAGCGTCAAGGGGATCTGCTGTGGAATCGACGAGCAGGGGGCAATATTGCTTAAGACGGAGGAGGGCACTAAGGCCTACGTCGGCGGCGAGATCTCCATGCGTCCCGCATAACAAAACGGCCATCAATCGATGGCCGTTTGTCTAACTGTAGGTGCTTGGCTATCTAGTGTTAGCCTATTTACGCATCAGCACCTGGTGCATCATATGATCTGTGCCCTTGCGCAGGATAAGGTGTGCCCTGTCCCGTGTGGGCAGAATGTTCAGATTTAGATTCGGGCCGTTGATGCTGTCCCAGATATTGGCGGCTATCTTGGTGGCCTCATCGTCAGTCAGCTCTGAATAGTGATGGAAGTATGAGTTCGGGTCGCTAAAGGCGCCGGTGCGAAACTTCAGGAAGCGGGAGATATACCACTCCTTAAGCAGCGGCTCTTCGGCGTCCACATAGATAGAGAAGTCGACAAAATCGGAGACAAAGGGCTGCTGTATGGCTACGTGGGTATCCTGGCCCGTCTGCAGCACGTTGAGCCCTTCGATGATCAGGATATCGGGTTGCTCTATGGCCTGTTGGGTATCGGACACCCTGTCATAACTGATATGCGAGTAGATAGGAGCATGCACCAGGCTCTCGCCTGCCTTGATCTTGGAGATGAACTCGACCAGCAGCTTCATATCATAGCTTTCAGGAAATCCTTTACGCTGTAGTAGTCCACGGCGTTTGAGCTCAGATAAGGGGTAGAGGAAGCCATCTGTGGTGACCAGGTCCACCTTGGGGTGCTCGGGCCACTGACGCAGCAGCGCCTGGAGGATACGCGCCGTAGTGCTTTTGCCTACCGCGACACTGCCGGCGATGCTGATAATATAGGGGCGCTTAGGCGGCACACGACCGAGGAACTGATTCAGTACCAGCCCTCTCTGCTGCTTGGCGCCGACAATTAGATTCAGCAGGCGACTCAGGGGCAGATAGATGTCGGTGACTTCATCGAGGGAGATAGATTCGTTGATACCGCGCAGATCGTCAAGATCGGATTCGCTGAGTGTTAGAGGCACAGATTTTCGCAGCTCGGCCCACTGCTGGCGGGCAAATGCGAGGTAGAGTGCATTGTGAATTTGATTGTTGGCGTGCATGAATGAAATCTCCCCTTAGGCAAGGCACAGTACACCATAGACCCCGGTGGAACAACATCAAAAACACGATTCCATAATGGCTTATTAACCTGTTGGAGGTTAATGGGTAAATAGTGCACTTTCTGAGGCTTGCGTGGCGGAAAAAACGACGTTTAGGCGATTTTTTTGCAGATTTTTAAAATTAGGTATTGCACTTGTGCTCGCGATTACCTAATATCCGCTACCGAAATGACACGCCGGCATAGCTCAGTTGGTAGAGCAACTGACTTGTAATCAGTAGGTCCCGAGTTCGACTCTTGGTGCCGGCACCATTTCTCTGGAGGGGTTCCCGAGTGGCCAAAGGGATCAGACTGTAAATCTGACGGCTCAGCCTTCGAAGGTTCGAATCCTTCTCCCTCCACCATTTTTCTAGGTAGTTAGGTAACCTTAGTTAGGTTGCGCGGATGTCGTATAATGGTATTACTCCAGCCTTCCAAGCTGATAACGCGGGTTCGATTCCCGCCATCCGCTCCAATTTTCGCTGATTGTGCCCGTATCTATGAGCCAGCCCAACAGGGTCCAGTTCACGATAAACTGCCTTCAGCCTTCCCAACTAAGCTTCCGTAATTATCTTAATTAAATCGATTCGATGACATAATAGGCATCGGATTTTTTGTTGTATGTAGATTTCATCACCAAGTATCTCTTAATTGGGGCAATACCATGGCTAAAGAAAAATTTGAACGTAGCAAACCTCACGTAAACGTGGGCACCATCGGTCACGTTGACCATGGTAAAACAACTCTTACAGCTGCTATCTCTCACGTACTGACTAAGACGTACGGTGGTGAAGCTAAAGATTTCGCACAGATCGATAACGCTCCAGAAGAGCGTGAGCGCGGTATTACCATCAATACCTCTCACATCGAGTACGACACTCCAACTCGTCACTACGCACACGTAGACTGCCCAGGCCACGCTGACTATGTTAAAAACATGATCACTGGTGCTGCACAGATGGACGGCGCTATCCTAGTAGTAGCTTCTACTGACGGTCCAATGCCACAGACTCGTGAGCACATCCTGCTTTCTCGTCAGGTAGGTGTACCTTTCATCATCGTATTCATGAACAAGTGTGACATGGTTGACGATGAAGAGCTCCTAGAACTAG
>NZ_LVDJ01000032.1:0-5315 GCF_007636505.1 Shewanella sp. KCT | reverse complement strand
AACTCATAACTATCCCTAGCGATTAGTTTTAGGGCGTGTGACCTAGCATCTAAAGCATCAACACCGGCGGCATTACCAATAAGTTCAACTGCTCCCTGATTCCAGCCGCCTTTGTTTAAACTCGATGTAAACGTAGAAATATTTAATAGGTTTGTACCACCTGATTGCTCCAAAGCGTTAGTCTCGGCCAACTGGGCCTTATTCAGCGCATCCAGTGCCGCTGCAGCTTCTGCCGCGTTGGCTTTGGCCTGGGCGCCTGCTGGTGTCTCGCCGCCAAGGTCGGCGGCATCAATGCCCTGGTTAAGCAGCTGCTGGGCCGTCAACAGATTGTTGTTAAACTTAGGATCGGCTAGCGCATCCTGCAGGGCTAACATCTCCTTGCTGGCATCATTAGGCAGCTTGCCAGCCATCAGGTTATCGAGTTGCTGCTGTTCGCTAGCGGTGAAGAGGTCACCAATTACGGCGCCAACCTTTGTCCAGGTGTAATCCTCCCAGTTACCACTCGGGGCAGAAACGGCTTTATCTGCAGCAACCCCCATCCACTTTTTAGCCTTGCCTGCCGTCTCATCGGTGGTAAACCCTGTGCCAGCATCGTCATCAGCCCAGGCAAACCAGGTGTATTTGTCAAAGGTGGTTCCCAGCAGATCAACCAGGGCAGATTTATCGCTCGTGGTCTGCGCAAGAATAGGGCCGAACCAGGCACCGAAACCATAATTGTTGGTAGAACGCGCCCAGATAAAATACTGGGTATTGGCATGCCGTCCCGGCCAAATGACCTCTTTACCCTGGCCGATAAACTGCGCATTGGCGATATCACTGCTTAAACCGCCTTTAATCTGAAATTCAGTGGTCGTGGCCGTAATGGCTGCGGTTTGCGGTCTAAGGGTTAACTCAAGTGATCCTGCGTCCACCAATATACCCGTCACGGCTGGCGGTGCATCGGCACCAATAGCAATCGTCGCAGGCACATTGGAGCGATTGGCAAACAGGTTTACGGCCCACAAGGTAATGGTGTAGTTACCTGCATCAAGCTTAGGAATATGGTGCCGGGTGCCCTCTATAGTGGCCTGATAAACGACAGCACTTTGCGCGTCACTTACCTCCAAACGATAACGATAGGCGCTGTTGCCGCCTGGAGCGTTCCAGGTAAGCAGCCCCTGCCAATTGGCATCGTCGCCCATTGGCACCCAGACGACGCCCGTCACTGTGGGGACTCGCTTAGATGACGGCAGGTTTAATACGGGGGTTAGTTTACGATTGGTATAACTGCCCTTGTCATAGTCGAACAAAGCCGCTGCGGTTTCACGCAGCGTCACCTTAATGGGCTGACCAAAATCAAATGACCAGTCCATTACCTGATATTCAGCCTTTATCCCCAAACGCGGCAGATCCAGCTCAACCACCTGCCCTACACTTATGCTCAGGCCTATCATGTTCAGCGGCACACCTATCTGCTGCCCGGCGCGATTAAGCTCCAAATACAGCTTGGCTAAACGCTGCGCGGTATAAGCTGACTGAGTAAACGGCAGGTCGATATCGTGATCGATATATTCGTTATTATCCTGGGCGCGATAGTAATCTGACTCATAGGGAGCAAAGTCGGTGGGCTGATAAAAGTTATCGGGATCGACAAAGGTACCGCGCACCGCATTACACAGTTGCGCCCTGGCATTAAACGGCCTTACCTCTACCTCACCAGCTAAGTCGGCTTCACCCAACGTGAATAAGTGCGGCCCCTGATACACGCCAGAAAACAGCTGATACTTACCCGATGAGTAAGTCTGCATCCCTGCTCCAGCGGTGAGTAACTTATCGAGCACTGAGGCTGGCGTCATCGACTGGGTAAAAGTGCCATTACAGGTATAGCGCGGCTCGACATTGCCCTCATTGTCATACTCAACCAGTTGATCGCTGTCATTAGCCGCTAAGGCATAAGAAGGCAGATCTATTTCACTGGCCAGTGCGCCTACGCCTGATTCAAAGCGGGTGTAGTCGAGTACGCATAAGGCCCAGTTATCACTCCACTCCCAGGTTGATTGTTCATCCCAGCGATGGCTACCGCTGCCGCCCACTGTCGAGTCTTTACGAGGATCATAAATCGGCTTGCCCTTTACCAAGGCTTTAACGTTAGGCAAACCGTTAGCGTAAAACTCAGGATCATGCTTAAGGCGCACATACAAGTAAGTGATACCAAGCCCGATATGGCTATCAGTCCAATGCTCACACTCAGCCAATAGGTCGCTATCGGCAGCCGTTTGCCCGCCCAAGTGAATATTAATCCGGGCATGCTCGTTATAGGCGGCATCTAAGCTGCCATTTTGGTACACCACTTCATCATCAAAGTAGATCTCAAGCACTTCCTGGCATCGATGCGCGGCTAAGGGGATCACCAGATGTAAAAACTCGTTATCTGTGCCGGTCTCTTCTGCAAAGACAATAGGGCCAGACACCATCGCCTTGCCGTAAATACTGCGGCGCGCCTCAGTAGGCGAGCGTAGCATCTGTTGCTGCGACATGGCCTCGTTGCCAAAATCATCGTCGGGGATGGGGATGAGGGCTTCGCGGATATACTTGCCAACACTTACTTCCCACCAGGCATCAACACCTATGGCACCCCAAGCTAGTTTGCCTAACGGTGTACCTTCAACCAGTGCATCGACAACCTTACCCATTAAACATTCCACCCCATCTTGATATTGGTTTTGGGATACGACACCAGGCCATAGGTAGCCAGCGCAAAGCAATCACTGCCCTGATACATGCCCACCACGTCACCCTCTGGCGTATCTAGCAGCACCACGGCACCTCGCCTTAGCAATAGCGGTGGTGTCGCCTGCCCCAGCTTTGCCTCAAGTAACTCGGCAATCGATGCAAACCCAGCGCGGCGAATGACGCGCATTGCCCCCAACTCGCTGCTGTAGTGCCCTCTAAATTCGATGGCCAAGTCGTCGTAGCCGTTGGCCATTAACCAGTTGGCAGCCAATAGGCAGCAGTCGTGCTCTCCCCAGCTAAATGAAGTGGCTCTATTCTGGGCAATAAATTCCGCTAAACTCATCACCCCTCCTACTTATGCTGGCGACGGCCAGTGGTTTGGCTACCACTGCCACCCCGGCCACCGCCGCCGGTTAACTTGGCACTACCACCCGGCACGCCCCACTGCAGCTCGCGCTCAGTAGTCTGGGCGACAAACTCAAAAAAATTATCGCCGGGATGGCGTGCCAGCTGGTCGGCATGGGTATAGCGACCATTGCGGGCGTTCTTCCAGTCCACACCACGGCTATTGAGGTCTAACTGCAGACTAGCGCTGGCGCCGTCACGCAGGGTCATAACATCCATACGACCTGCAAACAACACATCGGCGGCAATCACACTGCCGGTTTGCTCATCGAAAGCCGCCAGCATGACCTGGCCCTGGCGGTTTTGATATTGCTCAGTTAGTGCGGTCGCCAGCAAAGCAGGCGGAATGCCCGACAGCGTTAAACGCAGCTTATTAGGCTGCACCTTGCCGTTCTGGGTCACAGCACCAACCTTGCCCAGCACACCGATACCAAGATAGCTATCCCCATCATGGCTAATGGTGCCAACCCCACTGTGAACACACACATCGCCAGAGGCGAAATCGAGCTTGGTGAGTAAGATGGCGCATACATTGGCCTGACGCAGGTAGGCTTTTAATTGAGGAGAGGCAAACCCAATCATGAGTAGATATCCTCCACAAACGACAGGCTCACACTGGATAGCACCAGGCGCTTGCTGCTACGGCGCATGCCCTGGTTATCGTCACTAAACATCATGGTGGCGCTAGGCTTGTCGACCACAATGGCAGCGCCATTGGCTGGCGCGTTGCGCAGAGCTGGCTCAAAAACCAAGGAGCAAGCCCCGCCAGCATCGGCCACTGCATCAGCGGTAAGTACCAGCAGCTGCGAATTAACCTGCACATAATGACCAGCCGGTAAAAAGGCACCAGGTAAGCAACCAATTACATTTAGCTGCTTACCAGCTTGGCCACTACCACTAACCACCGGCGCACCACCATAGGCAGGGTTTATAATCGCGTGGTCATGTAGCTTCACCCGCCCGGCCATGCCCTGCATGGATGCCACAAAGGCATGTAATGCCGCCCCTTGCGTGCGACTCAAATTGGCAAAGGTCAGCTGCGCCTGCCAGTAGGCACCTGGCAACGATAAGGTTTGTACCTGGTTGTTGTATGGGTTGCGAAAGGCCCGCGTGCGATGCACTAAACGCCAGTCACATTGGGTTGGGTAAATGTCAGGAGGAAAGGTCAGCATAGCCAGTCAAAATGAGCATCAAAAAGTGATGCCCCATTGTGACTGACTGTCGCTTTAGGCGGATTGGAAGGGTTTCGGGATTACTTGAGCATAGCACTAATAACCAATGGCATTGAAGCTAAGGTGATGTGCTTTATTCCACCTTTAATAATTTCAATAAAAGTAGGTTTATTCTCTAGGCTATCAATTTTAACATTAGCGGCTTGCAAGCCTTTGGGTGTCAAAACATAAGTACTCGGTTCGGAAAGATATTCGTGCTCTAAGCGAATATACCCTTCATGTGCCAACCAATTTATTGTATCTCCTGATTTCTCAGCAATTGACACCACGTGATTATAAGCCTCTAAGTCTCCTGTAGGGTCACCAAAATACCCTTCGACCTTACGCGCAATGATATTAGGGTCTAATCTCACTTCTGATGGAAATTCTTCCAAGCAAAGGTAAAATATTTCGAATGTCGCGGCGTTAAATATATCTGTCGATTTCATTGGCCAACCTCATATTAATTAATTGACCAATAGTAATAACGCCGCTCACGCCTAACTGCAAGAAAAGAGGCAACCTGGATAAATATTACCTCTTTGTTAACACATCATTTGATTGTTAATCATCTTTAGCCATCATATGAGCATGATAACCACACATTCCAGTTTTAAAGTACACTTCTCGCTCACAATGAATGATGAGCTCTCCGCCTAACCAGCAACGAATGTCTTCAGCTTGAGCCTTACGATCCCAAGCTTCTTCCTTTGCCAATTCTGCGTCCTTTTCTCTACCCATAATAAACGCTCCCATAAATATTTAGTGACACCTTGTACACCAAGGTAACTTCAAAATATCCATTTAAAGGGAGCTTTCAAGTGGAATATTTCTAAATCCCTCCCGAGTAATTTATCCCCGGCTAGCTGTCCAGACATCTCCCCGGTTGTTGAGATCTTCCACCACGGCACTCTTGGTCATGGCAACTAGCTGTGGCAACACTTCAGCCAAACTTTCGGCCTGAGATTCATTGCTCACCACTATAGT
>NZ_LVDJ01000031.1:4707-6353 GCF_007636505.1 Shewanella sp. KCT | reverse complement strand
TCGTTGGTACCGTTGATGGTGACAGTAACGGTCGATGGGGTGCCATCGATGCTGGTGACGTTGAAGGTCTCGCTGTAGCTATCGCCGACATTAAGTTCATCAAAGGCGCTGTTAGCGGTAAAGCTCCACTCGCCATTGCCCAGTAGGGTAAAGGTACCGTAGGTGCCTTCGACGGTGATCGGAGTAAAGGTATTGTCCGGGTTATCGACGTCGGTGGCCGTTAGGGTACCGCCGGTAGTGAGCGGTTCGTTAGTTTCGGTCAGCGTGACGCTAGCACTGCTAACGTCGGCGGCATCGTTGACTGGTGTCACATTAATGGTCAGGGTCGCGCTCTCACCTGTATTGGTGGTGTAGGTGATGACAGGTACGCTGCCGTTCCAATCTTGGTTTGGCGTGAAGGTGTAAGCGCCATCGGCGTTGATCACCAGGCTGCCACCTTCCAGTGCAACCGTGGTGCCCGCAGTGACGGTTTGACCGTCGACGCTGAAGCTGACGACTGAAAGCTCGCTGTCGATATCGCTGTCGTTATCTAATACGTTGCCGGTAGCAATGGTGTCCTCTGCAACCGTGTTGCTGTCGTTAGCCAGTATAGATGGGTCATCTACCGGGGTGACGTTAATGGTCAGAGTCGCGCTCTCACCTGTATTGGTGGTGTAGGTGATGACAGGTACGCTGCCGTTCCAATCTTGGTTTGGCGTGAAGGTGTAAGCGCCATCGGCGTTGATCACCAGGCTGCCACCTTCCAGTGCAACCGTGGTGCCCGCGTTGAGGGTTAGAGCGTCGACGCTGAAGCTCACGACTGAAAGCTCGCTGTCGATATCGCTGTCGTTATCTAATACGTTGCCGGTAGCAATGGTGTCCTCTGCAACCGTGTTGCTGTCGTTAGCCAGTATAGATGGGTCATCTACCGGGGTGACGTTAATGGTCAGAGTCGCGCTCTCACCTGTATTGGTGGTGTAGGTGATGACCGGTACACTGCCGTTCCAATCTTGGTTTGGCGTAAAGGTGTAAGAGCCATCGGCGTTGATCACCAGGCTGCCGCCTTCCACTTCGACTGTGGTGCCTGCAGTGACGGTTTGACCGTCGACAGTAAAGGTAACGACTGATAGCTCGCTGTCGATATCGCTGTCGTTGTCGAGTACGTTGCCGGTAGCGACAGTGTCCTCTGCAATCGTGTTGCTGTCGTTAGCCAGTATAGATGGGTCATCTACCGGGGTGACGTTGATGGTTAGCGTCGCGCTCTCACCAGTATTGGTGGTGTAGGTGATAACCGGTACGCTGCCGTTCCAGTTGTCGTTTGGTGTAAAGGTGTAAGAGCCGTCGGCGTTGATCACCAAGCTGCCGCCTTCCACTTCGACTGTGGTGCCCGCGGTGACGGTTTGACCGTCGACGTTGAAGCTGACCACAGACAGTTCGCTGTCGATATCGCTGTCGTTGTCTAGTACGTTGCCGGTAGCGACAGTGTCCTCTGCAACCGTGTTGCTGTCGTTAGCTAGCACGGATGGGTCATCTACTGGGGTGACATTGATGGTCAGGGTCGCGCTTTCACCGGTATTGGTGGTGTAGATGATGACAGGTACGCTGCCGTTCCAATCTTGGTTTGGCGTGAAGGTGTAAGCGCCATCGGCGTTGATCACCAGGCTGCC
>NZ_LVDJ01000031.1:0-4697 GCF_007636505.1 Shewanella sp. KCT | reverse complement strand
GTGTAAGCGCCATCGGCGTTGATCACCAGGCTGCCACCTTCCAGTGCAACCGTGGTGCCCGCAGTGACGGTTTGACCGTCGACGCTGAAGCTGACCACAGACAGTTCGCTGTCGATATCGCTGTCGTTATCTAATACGTTGCCGGTAGCGACAGTGTCCTCTGCAACCGTGTTGCTGTCATTGGCCAGCACTGATGGGTCATCCACTGGGGTGACGTTAATGGTCAGGGTCGCGCTCTCACCGGTATTAGTGGTGTAGGTGATGACAGGTACGCTGCCGTTCCAATCTTGGCTTGGCGTGAAGGTGTAAGCGCCATCGGCGTTGATCACCAGGCTGCCGCCTTCCACTTCGACAGTGGTGCCCGCGGTGACGGTTTGACCGTCGACGCTGAAGCTGACGACTGAAATCTCGCTGTCGATATCGCTGTCGTTATCTAATACGTTGCCAGTAGCGACAGTGTCCTCTGCAACCGTGTTGCTGTCGTTGGCTAGTATAGATGGGTCGTCTACCAGGGTGACATTAATGGTCAGGGTCGCGCTCTCACCAGTATTAGTGGTGTAGGTGATGACAGGTACGCTGCCGTTCCAATCTTGGTTTGGCGTGAAGGTGTAAGAGCCGTCGGCGTTGATCACCAGGCTGCCGCCTTCCAGTGCAACCGTGGTGCCCGCAGTGACGGTTTGACCGTCGACGCTGAAGCTGACCACAGACAGTTCGCTGTCGATATCGCTGTCGTTGTCTAGTACGTTACCGGTAGCAACTGTGTCCTCTGCAATCGTGTTGCTGTCATTGGCCAGCACTGATGGGTCATCTACCGGGGTGACGTTAATGGTCAGGGTCGCGCTCTCACCAGTATTAGTGGTGTAGGTGACGACAGGTACGCTGCCGTTCCAGTTGTCGTTTGGCGTAAAAGTGTAAGAGCCATCGGCGTTGATCACCAGGCTACCGCCTTCCAGTGCAACCGTGGTGCCTGCGGTGACGGTTTGACCGTCGACGCTGAAGCTTACCACAGACAGTTCGCTGTCGATATCGCTGTCGTTATCTAATATGTTGCCGGTAGCGACAGTGTCCTCTGCAACCGTGTTGCTGTCGTTGGCCAGTACTGATGGGTCATCTACCGGGGTGACGTTGATGGTCAGAGTCGCACTCTCACCGGTATTGGTGGTGTAGGTGATGACAGGTACGCTGCCGTTCCAATCTTGGTTTGGCGTAAAGGTGTAAGAGCCATCGGCGTTGATCACCAGGCTACCGCCTTCCACTTCAACTGTGGTGCCCGCTGTGACGGTTTGACCGCCGACGCTGAAACTGACGACCGACAGCTCGCTGTCAATGTCGCTGTCGTTATCTAATACGTTGCCAGTAGCGACAGTGTCCTCTGCGACTGTGTTGCTGTCGTTAGCCAGTATCGATGGGTCATCTACCGGGGTGACGTTAATGGTCAGGGTCGCGCTCTCACCAGTATTAGTGGTGTAGGTGACGACAGGTACGCTGCCGTTCCAGTTGTCGTTTGGCGTAAAGGTGTAAGAGCCATCGGCGTTGATCACCAGGCTACCGCCTTCCAGTGCAACCGTGGTGCCTGCGGTGACGGTTTGACCGTCGACAGTAAAGGTAACGACTGATAATTCAGTATCGAAATCAACATCATTGTCTAAAACGTTGCCAGTTGCCACGCCATCTTCTGCGATGGTACTAGTGTCATTAGCGGTAATGGTAGGGGCGTCATCACTACTAACGGTAAACGCTTGAACGGTCGGCTGCTCGACAGAAAATCCAGATGTAGTATATCCGGCGCCAGCGAGTGTTTGGGCGCCTGTTCTGTTAACCGATATAA
This sequence comes from Shewanella sp. KCT, assembly GCF_007636505.1. Taxonomy (NCBI): domain Bacteria; kingdom Pseudomonadati; phylum Pseudomonadota; class Gammaproteobacteria; order Alteromonadales; family Shewanellaceae; genus Shewanella; species Shewanella sp. KCT. The sequence continues at coordinate 2,869 of NZ_LVDJ01000031.1, read as the reverse complement.
AGCCAGAGTCGCCTTCACTGGCGGGAGTGTTGCCTGCAGCGGTTTCTGGTAATTCAGCTGTTGGATCTTCTCCAGAGGCGATGAGCGCTTGAAGTTGTTCTATTTCATTTAATGCATTAACTTCAGCGGCCGTAGTGTCATTGAGGCTTTGGCTTGTAAAAGAGGTGCCATCGGCAAATGCTAGTTCTAAATCAGCTTGTTCAGCAATGAGAATAGTGCTTCCTTCGGGAATCATTTCACCGATAGTTACTTCTTTTTGCTCGGTTTCTGTGACTAAAGAAACCTTTCCTTTCACACCTATTACTTGTCCATTTTTGGTTGTAACTAACGATTTCATACCTGCCCCCGCAGAATTAAATGACACAACTTGATTTTTTATGTTGCAACTGTTAGCGCATTTTTTCGCCAAGTATCGAATGTTATCAATAGTCTGTACAGTGGTCAATTTTTTGACGCGCAAATAATGCTAAAGCTAAGGCGTGCTCTCAGTTTGTAATGCTTAAGATTGACAAATAAAAAGGCCAAACCACTAATTGTTAGGGCTTGGCCTTACAGGGTGTCGTGATAATGTCGGCTGTTATGGAATTGTATCAATTATCAGGTTTTCGTTACCGAGTAGGTTGTTGATGATCTGAGCATCGCTTAAGGTGCTGTTATTGGTTAAGTCTACATTGTTCAACACTATAGTGAGGTCCGAGAATCCATCATGGTTGGCATCGACATAGATTTCAGTGTTTCCATCAACGAAATTGAATGTTAAGTATTGATCTAAAGCATATACACCACTCTCTTCATCAACCAAAATGGCAGACAAATCTAGCTTATCCATACTGATGTCGAAGTTGAGTATAGTATCTATGCTGCTGTCATCGGACCCAACATCCCAAACAAAGGTATCTATATCGCTATCTATACCCGCATCTATGGTATCGCTACCCGCATCACCGATGAGAATATCTGCACCGGTGCCACCATCGATTACATCGTTACCTAGTCCTCCATCTATAGTGTCGTTACCTAAACCGCCTAGAATAAGGTCATTACCGCTTCCTCCTTCGATAAAATCATTACCAGAGCCACCGATGAGTTGATCGTCGCCTTCCAATCCGAATATGGAGTCGTTACCTTCTCGACCATAAATTTCGTCATCAAGGTTTGCCCCAGTTAACGAGTCTCCTTCTGTAGTACCGAAAATGAGATTATCAACATTATCCGTTCCTGTGACAGTTATTGCGGTATCAGGGAGCAGTTCATGGGTAAAGGTTGCCTGAACAAAGCGTGCCTGAAAAGAGCCGCCATCATTATCCAAGTAGGTGATGGTCCAAATATCACCTGGATCGACAGGATTGGCACCGAGATAATCGGCCAGCGTGATGCTATTGTCAGATTCCATTAGAATGTCTGTATAAGAGATGTGAGCACTCATCAAACCGGAATTAGCGTCGTAGAACCAATCTGTTACGCCATTCGCTGCCGCTATCACAATAAAGGTGATACCGTTAATGGTCAGCCTTACAGATACTTCCTGCTCCCTTTCAATACCTGTCTGTCCATCGATTTCTTCTGTAGGGATAGGAATATCAAAAGGCGATTTTTGGAAATCGGTAAATAGATCTAAAGCACCACTGCTTGGATCTAAGTTAATGGCGTTGGCAAATGCACTGCTAACGGTCAGGTATGCATCTTGATCATTACCTGAAGTCAATGGTGATGAGCCATCACCGATCAGTACGGTATTTCCGCCTAGGCTATTAGCAGGTATTGTGTGTATGTAAAAGAGTCCATCGACACTATCCGTGTTTGGTCCTGAATTAATGGTAAATGTGAGCTTGATATCTAGTTGATCTTCGATACCTGCATTATCTCCGGGGACATACACCAAGCTACCGAGTTCAGAAGCCGAAAGCGGGACTGGGCTATCGAAGTCATATAGGGTCAAGTTGCCCGTATCGTCATCGATATACCAGATCTCACCTATGTTGGCTGTTTCGTCGGGATCAACGAAGGATAGACTTAATCCAGTAATGGTAATGACATCGTTATAGTCCTGATCTGTTGGTACATCGATACCGAGCGGATAGCCACCCACAAAAGGTATAGTCAGTTCATCAAGTGAGGCTGGAACCCAAACTTCTTTAGTAAATTCTCCTTCAATCGGATCATTATTACCGTTAATGGTGATAGTGACTGTCTGAGTATCGTAAGCACCATGTTTATCCGTCACTGTGACATCGAAGCTAAGAGTAATGGTTTCATTGGCCGCTAGGAACTGTACTAGTGAGTTGAGAATTGAGTAATCCCAATGATCTTGATAAACGCTAAATCCGTCGATGAGCGCTTGAATTTGATCGGCACTTAGGACGTCTGTTATATCGCCTCCACTCCACATTAAGCTGTTAGCGACATAACTAGCAGACAGATCGTGGCCTACATATTCTGGTAAATATTCATCGTCTACATCTGTAAAACTTAACGTTCCTGTATCGGTCAACATTGGGTCTGAGTCATCTTCGGTGACCAAGCCACTTGTCTTATCTATTGTTAGCACCGGAATATCGTTGGTACCGGTAACGGTGACGGTGACCAGGAAGGTCTCCTCATGGGTCTCGCCTTGGGCGAGGGCATCGACCAGGGCGTTATCGGCCAGGGTGTAGCTCCACTCACCGGTGCTGGCGTTGATGCTGAAGGTACCGTAGTCGCTGACCTGAGGCTCCCCGCTCCAGGTCCAGCTGGCGTTATTATCGACATCATCAGCCGTTAAGATACCGCCGGTGACCAGGGTGCCGGCCACTGGGGTATTGCCATCATTACCATCATCGAAGACGCCGGCTTCTTGTACTGCACCGGTGGCGGCTTCAATGCTGGAGGT
>NZ_LVDJ01000030.1:0-6660 GCF_007636505.1 Shewanella sp. KCT | reverse complement strand
TCAGCTAAAAAGTCTGGCGGCTCATGACTACAGCGTGAAGAACAAGAAGTTCGAAGCCAGTATCGCCATTCCGCGTGACGACATTGATGACGACACCTATGGCGTATTTGCCCCGCTGTTTGAGGAGATGGGCTATGGCGCTGCCACTCACCCGGATGAGCTGGTGTATGCCTTACTCGCAGCAGGTTTTACGAACCCGTGTTATGACGGCCAGAACTTCTTCGACACCGATCATCCCGTTGGTGATGAAGATAATGGTGTCGAGTCTGTCAGTAATATGCAGGCAGGTGCTGGACCCGCTTGGTTCTTGCTCGATGTTAACCGTCCGATTAAGCCGCTTATGTTCCAACGTCGCCGTGACTACGACATTAAGTCGATGACCAAAGATGATGACGAAGCCGTGTTTATGCGCGACGAGTACCGCTACGGCGTCGATGCGCGGGTTAACGCAGGCTTTGGTCTGTGGCAGCTGGCCTTTGGCTCCAAGGCTGAACTCAACGAGGCCAACTTTAAAGTGGGCCGTAAATCAATGAAGGAACAGAAGTCCGATGAAGGGCGTCCACTGGCGGTGATGCCTAATCTGCTTGTGGTGGGTCCAAGCAATGAGTCTGCGGCAGAAGCCTTGATCATGACTCGTACATTGGCCGGTGGCGGTGACAACCCGCTGTATAAGTCGGTTGAAGTGTTAGTCGTGCCTTGGCTGGAGTAACCCAGACCTAGCTTTACCAGGTTAAGACAAAATCCAATTAATTTCTCCCTTGGTGGGTAAGCGCTAAGCGTTCTGCTTACTCACCTTCTTTAACTCGGAGCATACATGAAATGGCTAAATTACTTACTACAGCGGCTGTTATCGTTACCTGTTTGGCCCACAGCGGCTATCGCCGTGCGGGTGTGGGGCTGGCTAAAGGTGAAAACCGCTTTGAAGCCGACACCTTTACTGAGGCTCAGTTGGCACAGCTTAGTGCCGATCCTCGTCTCAAAGTGGTGGCAGCAGATGCCGGTGAAACTCAGGCAGATACATCAACACTTTCGCAAGGGACCTTGGCATCAGCAACAGTGGATGGCGGCGTAAGTATTGGCATGAGCTTTAGTGACGCGATCGCCAAACTGAACCCTGACGATAAGGCCCACTTTACCGGGGCGGGTAAGCCCCAGTGTGATGCGTTGTCAGAGCTAATGGGTAAGCCGGTAACCGCCAGCGAGCGTGATGAGCTGTGGACCGAGCATTTGGCGGCTAAGCCGTCTGAAAGCGAGGCTGAGTAATGCCTTACGCCACGGCAGAGCAGATGATAGCGCGTTTCGGTGAGCAGGAGCTTACTGCGCTTACCGATCGCGACGGCACTGTGGGCGGCGTAGTGATGGCGGCACTGGATACGGCGATCAATGATGCCAGCGCGCTTATCGACGGCTATTTGGCAGGGCGTTATGCCTTGCCTTTAGCTCACCCGCTCCCAGCACTCACTCGTATATGCTGCGACATGGCTCGTTACGGCCTGTATGACGATGCCGTGTCTGACGCGGTAGCCAAGCGTAATGATGATGCGGTGCGTTTCCTGGAAAAGGTGGCCCAAGGCAGCATTACCCTCGGTGTCAGCAGTGAAGGCACCCAAGCCACCCCTCAGGATATGCCCGAGATCCAAAGTGCGGGCAGTGTATTTGCCAGGCACAGCAGTAAAGGGTTTCTCTGATGCAGGATATCGTCGCGTTGCTCAAAGCCAAGCTTAATCCGGCTGACGCCCTTTGGGTCGACGTGGATGGTCTGGCACAGCTGTCTGCGCTGGATGATAAGACCAAGACTCGCTTGCCCAAGCTGTTTGTGATCGAACTTAGTGAGCAGGCGCGCCCGGATGTACGCGGTAGTGGCCCTTACTTGCAGTCACTGCAGTTGGAGGTAGGGGTGATTAGTGTCATGGCCACCATCAATGGCACGCCCGGCAATTTAACCCCCATGCGCGATCAGGTGCGGCAACGTCTGTTTGGTTGGGCACCTAGCACTGAACACGAGCCACTGTCGCTTGCCGGTGGCCGCTTATTAAAACTTGGTGATCGGTATATCGCCTGGCTTGACCGCTTTATGACTGAATACACCGCAGATGCTAATCAGCCCTAGCAGTTAGCTAGGAGCTGAAAGGAGATAAATCATGGCACGTAAATTTAGAAAGAAAGCCTTGGTATTTGCTACAGAGCAGACCTATGGCGTCGATGCCATCGCGGCGGCTGAGCCTGCCACGGCGGTATTAGGACGTGAAGTTAAGATCACCCCATTAGCCGGTGAAAACACTGAGTTGGACTATGACGATGGCAATTTGGGCAACAGCGCCGAGATCGCCACCGAAACCTATGTATCGCTGGAGTTTGGCGTGGATTGGGCGGGTGCTGGTGCCGCCACCACAGCCCCAGCCTATGCGCCTTTGCTGGCTGCGTGTTTGCGCAGCACCACTGTGGGGGCGTCTAGCGTCGACATAGCCATCGATGAGCAGGGCACCAAGGCACTGACGTTTTACTTCTACTTGGATGGCGCGCTACATGCGTTGGTGGGCGCACGCGGTAGCTTCAAGTTAGAGGCTAAGGCCAAAGATTTCCCTAAGATCATGTTTACCTTTACCGGCTTATTTGTGGCGGTGAGTGCAGCGGCTATGCCAGTGACCGACTTTAGCGCCTGGAAAACACCAATGAAAGTGGGCGCGGCTAACTCTTCCTGCAGCCTAGATGGCAACGCCATTAAGCTGATCAGCTTTGAGTATGACCAGGGTAACGAGGTCGTGCACCAGGAGTATGTGGGCCATGAAGAGGTGATCATCACCGATTACAAGCCCAGCGGTAAGCTGGTGCTGGAGGCCGATACCTTAGCCAACTTTGACCCATTCGCCGCGAATACGGCGGTGTTGCCGTTCAACTTGACCCATGGCGAGGCGACCAACCAGGTGATCTTTGCTACCAGTCAGCTGCAGCTTGGCCGCGCCGAATATGGCGACCAAGATGGCACCTTGACCTATGAGATCCCCGTACGGCCACTGGGTAATTTAGATCTACTCACGACCAAGTAACTCAATTCAAGACTTAGCTTAAAGGAAACATCATGACTAATGCGTTCGTCTTTAGCCCTGTTCGTCAGGTAAAGCAGTGGCCCGCTATCATTAAAGTCGCGGGAGATGGTGGCAAAGTGACTGAGATTGAGATCGCCCTGGATCTCAATTTGCTACCAACAGACAAGTACATGGATAAGCTCAGTGAGGGTAACAAAGCTCTATTTGATGCCATCCTTGATGGCTTTAGTGGTATCAAGACCCCAGAGGGAGCGCCGCTGGAAGATACTGAAGACAATCGTGCTGCCTTGTATCAGCACGCGCCCTTTACCGACGCGTTGTTGCATGCATACCGCGCCGCCAATACCGGCGAGGCGGCAAGAAAAAACTAACCGAAGGTGTGCGTGAACTGTACTTGCGCACACCCACATCAAAAGCCGAGCAGCGACAGTTAGATAAGGAGCTGCAGTTGCTCGGTATTCAAGACGCTCCCCCCACGGATGAGGCGCCAATTGTGTTTTGGGAAGAGCATAAGGCGGCTCTGGATTGGTGGTGGCAGGTGCAAGATTTGCTGCGATATAACGAGTGCGTCTGCATGGGGTTGGATGTACTGGCGGTAAAAGCCGACAGCGAGTTAAGCGGGCGAGAAGTGAGTGCAGAGGATTATCAAAAGCTGCGGCTCATCGCCCATACGGTGACCCAGCTCTTTAATGAAAAGCTTGAATAACAAACTTACTGCTTAGGAACGAGCGCCAGCCAAGGTTAAAAGCTAGATTATGAATGATTTAAAAGTCGAACTGACCCTGACAGCTGATGGCAAACAACTGGTTGCCACGGTTAACGGGACCAAAGTCGTTGTCTCTAACTTAAATACCACACTGGAGCAAACCAAAGGCGCCAGTCATCAAGCTTCTCAAGGTTTAAATCAGCTCGACCGGCAATCGGCTACCACAACAGCAGCCCTTGCTCGTATGCGTAACATGGCTGTAGGGGCCTTTGCGGGCCTATCGGCAATTAACCTGGGGCAGAAGCTTAGCCAGGACTTAGCTGCATTTCAGGATGTACGCACCCGCTTACAGAGTCTGTCGGGTACCACTGCAGCTTATGCCGATAATGAAAAGTACCTGCTACAGCTGACCCGCGAACATCACAAAGAGCTTATTCCGCTCGCCGATAACTATGCGGCGTTACTTAATCTTCAAGATGCAGGTATTATTACCCAAGCGCAATCTAGGGCGATTTTGGAGGGAATGAGTAACGCGCAATCTTCATTGGGGGCTACAACAGCCCAGCTTAGTCAATCTTTGTACGGTTTATCACAAGGTTTATCTTCTCCAATTGTGCTTACGGAAGAGCTTAATCAGGTCGTTGACCCTTTACCTGGTTTGCTTAACAAAATGGATAAAGCCGCTCAGCTGCCATCGGGTGGTTTTAGAAAGATGGTCAAAGAAGGATCGGTGACTGCAGACTTTTTCAGAGATACTTTGATTAAAGCGCTGCAGGACTATAGCGGCGCAGCGGCGGCTACGGCGGCCAACATCAGTGCCCAAACCCGCGACATGAAAAACGCTTATCAGCAACTGTTGGTGGCGTTTGAAAGCCCGATTAATGACAGTTTAACCCCTGTTTTATCTGGCCTGACCGACGGCTTAACCTGGGCAACTGATAACGCAGATATGTTGCAGCAAGTGTTTGGTGTGGCCATGGTGGTGGCGCTGACCCGCGCCAGCCAGGCGGGCCTCAGTTATACCGGCGTTGTCATCAATAAGGTTAGGGCTGAGCAGCAGGCAAGATTGGCAACCATTGCTGCGGCTCAAGCTGAATTGCATAAAGCAACAGTGCAGCGAGCCGCAGTGCTGACGTCTGGTCAAGCCGTGGTGGCTGACGCTAGGTTAACAGCCGCTCGTGAAGCCTTGGCCGTGGCAACGACTCAGGCAACAATCGCAACGCGTGCTTTTAATGCGGCGACGGCACTAGTGGGTGGCCCTGCTGGTATCGCGTTAATGGCAGCATCGGGTATTGCCTACTTAGGCTATGAGGCTTATTCAGCGGAAAAGCCATTGGCAGGTCTAACGAGCGAAGTTGATAGGCTCAATAGCAAACTCAGCGCCATGAATGATGCACAGCGTGGCATCGAGGTCAGCAAGCTTTCGACAAAGATGCAGGAATATCGGGATGAAATGGCCGATGCTCAGTCAGAGATTGATGGCTTGATTGCGCAGGGCTTTACCGGCTCTGATGCCGCCGTCATGTTAAGCGTCAAGCGCATCGAGGAGTTACAGGCCTACATTGCCAGGCTAGAGGTGAAACTTAACGATGCCAGTGCGGCCCAGCAGAAGTTGTTTAAGGCGGGTATGCCTGAGTTAACCAATAGCCCTAGCGATACAGCCAACCCTTCTACCATCAATAAACAGCAACAATCGCTGTTAGACAATCTGACTAAGCAAAAGACCTTGTACGGAGAGGTCAGCGAAGCGGCCAAGGTGCGCTATGAAATAGAGCATGGAGCGTTAAAAGGCCTCGATCCCGTCATTAACGCCAAGATCCTCCAAGCGGCCAAAGAACTGGATGCTGCCAAGGCCAGCGCCGATGCCTCCAAAGATGCTGCCGATGCAGCAAAGGAGCAGGCTAAAGAGCTGAAAGCCTTGCTGGCTGTGCTTGATCCTGTCGGCAGTGCAGCAGATGAGATGGCGGCTAAAGAGCGCCTGCTTAAGGTCTATTTTGAGCAAGCCAATGTGCCACTAGAGCGTCGTAAGCAGTTGCTGGCGGCGCTCAGCACTGAGTACACCAAGCCTAGTGAGTTTGACCAGTTAAAAGGCAAGTTAGATCCCGCGTTTAGTGAACAGCAAAATCACACAGAGAACATGGGGATCTTAACCTCTGAGTTGGATAAAACCCCCGAGAGTGAAGCGCTAAAGCGCAATCAGATAAACATGCTGATTGAGGCCGAGCAGCGCCGCCACGCTGAGGCAATGAGTACCATTAATGGCGGTATCTCCAGTCAGTTTGATGCCATGTGGTCCGACACTTTTGATCGCTTTGCTGCCGGTATTGGCAGTGCAACAGCTGATGCTATTTTTGAGTCCAAGGATTTTGGCGAGGCCATGCAGCAGATCACCCGTGGCGCAGTAAAGAGCGTGATCGCCGGTTTGGTTGAGATTGGCGTGAAAAAACTGGCGATGGCCGCACTGGATAAAACCATCATGGCCAGTACGGCGGCAACGGCCACTGCCACGGCGGCGAGCACCGGCGCATCGGTGACTGCATCCATGGCCCCGGCGGCGGCAACCTCATCTATTGCCACTTTTGGTGGCAGTGCCATGGCGGGTATCGCTGCCATGATAGCGGCCATGGCGATGCTGCCGATGATCATCGGTAAGTTTCACGGCGGCGGTACTATCCCTCGCGAAGGTACCTATCTGCTCGATGGAGGGGAAACCGTGTATACCCGCAAACAGCAACAAACTCTGATGAATGCCATGAGCGCCAGCGCCAATGGTGTTGGAGGCCGCAGGCAGCTCAATATCGAGCAGCACAACACTATAGTGGTGAGCAATGAATCTCAGGCCGAAAGTTTGGCTGAAGTGTTGCCACAGCTAGTTGCCATGACCAAGAGTGCCGTGGTGGAAGATCT
>NZ_LVDJ01000029.1:0-8253 GCF_007636505.1 Shewanella sp. KCT | reverse complement strand
AGATGGGGCGCCGAAGGCGCTCCAGCTGTTTAGGCTAGAGACTTGCGACTTCTTGCTATTACTAGCAACTCAGCGGAGGCTGTTAAGAGCTGGCAATTAAGGGGAGATGCTGCCGAGATTATTAAACACAGACAAATTTCAGACATAAAAAAACCTGCTATTAAGCAGGTTATTATCTCTTCTAGAGAGGAGTGCATCAACAAGTTGGTACAGATGGCGAGACTTGAACTCGCACGGCCGTTAAGCCACTAGCACCTGAAGCTAGCGTGTCTACCAATTCCACCACATCTGCATCTTGTCTGTCTGATCTTACCGCTATTCTCTCGAGGAGAGCAACTGATAATGGTACCGAAGGACGGACTTGAACCGTCACTCCCGAAGGAAACGGATTTTGAATATATCGTGCGTAATATCACTATTATTTTTCATATAGTTACGATATAAAGTATGGACTTTGCAAATTCTTTGCATTTCAACATAAGACGCAAACTATGAGTAAACAGGTCGAACGGCACGATATCTCCGACGAATTATACATATACCTCCAGGATAATAGCGAGCGTTGGTATGCTCGCATTAAAGTCGCAGGTAAGTGGCGTTCAAAAGCCACCAAGCAAAAAGACAAAGAGAAAGCGATTGCTATGGCCTATCGCCTTCAAATGGAATACCAGTTCATGGCAGACCGAAATCTGCTCGTAAGTTCCAAGCGCTTTCGCGATGTGGCAGAGAATGTCATAAGCAACATGCAAACGGCCCTAGATAATGGAACCGGAGCCGTTAACTACAAGATATATATTCAAGTGCTACGCAAATACCATATTCCATTTTTTGATCGCACTTACATTACCTCAATAGATAGTGAAAAGTTGCGTGATTTTGATAAATGGCGCATCGAACAATTCGACAGAGTACCTGCCAAATCGACACTACTCAATCACAATGCAGCTATGCAATTGGTGTTCAAAGAAGCGGTTGAAAATAAGTGGATGTTAGCAGCTCAGGTACCCTCTTTGTCCACCAAAGGCATAGAGTCACAACGGCGAGCGCATTTCTCACCCGAGGAATACGATAAAGTTTTCGATGCGGTGTTAGCTCTTGAGCAAAACAGTCGAAAAGAAAAAACCCGTCAAATTCGCGAATTATTGCTGGATTATATGGAGTTCGCGGTCAATACAGGCATTCGACCTGGGACAGAAATGGAAAGTCTCACCTGGGGCGACATCCACATAGACACCAACGAACACAACATCATTTTCTATATAACCGTGACTAAGGGTAAAACCGTCAAACATACAGGAACTCGTGAAGTTGTATGCCGTGACGAAATCTTCTCTAGTATCCAAACATTAAGGGAACGGTTTCCGAATCGCAAACGCACGGACAAACTGTTTCGATTAGCTGATGGCAGTGAAACCAAAGAGCTTGGCAAAGCCTTTGATAAAGCTCTAACCGAAATAGGCTTAAAATCCTCCCCGCATGGTGTGAGAACGCTCTACTCATTGCGCCATACTTACATTACATGGCAATTAACGTCAGGGAACGTCAGCATGGAGGTGTTGGCTAAACAATGTGGTACTAGCATCGCCATGATCGAACAACACTACAGCCACATGACGCCGAAAATGTATAGTAAAGAGTTATCTGGTGTTGATTTGGGCAAATCCAAACCTGGCTTAAAACCCAAAAGAACACTTGGCATCAAGCAAAATCAAGCAAGACTCTCAAAGCTATTTAAAGATTGGCAAGTCAGCTATAAGCAACGAGGCTGCATTTAAGTTTAATGTTAAATCTGACCTTTTAAAGACGCTCTACTTGGCAGCAAATTTCGCGCCTCACAGTCAAGCACCTCGGCAATTTTGTAAAGCATGTCGAGCGTGATATTTGCCTCGGCCCGTTCTATACGGCCGATATAGCTGCGATCGATATCGGCTCGCAGCGCCAATTCATCCTGAGACATCCCTCGGGATTTACGCACTTGTCGCACAGCTCTACCAACTTCTATCGCTAACGTTTTCATAGGGTTCCTTATTTAAATCGGAACCACTATGAGAATTTGCTTCACAATTAACCACGGATTATAATCCGCAAAAGCGCTTATAATCCTCTTTTAAGCCGTGAGCCTGCAAGGAATCTCGCTGAGCCAGCTCATTACTAACGCAGAAGGAATTACTCATGACATCATTCAACCTAATCTTTAAAGGCGAAATACTAGAAGGGAAAGATAGGCATAAACTCAGCTTGGCATTGGCTAAGTTCCTCAATGTACCGGAGTCCAAAGCCCACCTGTTATTTTCCGGTAACCCTATTAGCATCAAAAAAGGCCTGACTGCGACTCAGGCAGAGGCCATGAAGTCAAAATTGCTTTCTGCTGGAATCATTACTTATCTTAAGCAAGTGCCAGCTGGCGAAAGTTCTGTGCCGGTAAAACAGCCAGAATCTAAACCTAAAAACTACCCGATAACAAAACTGTCTTCTGAACCCAAAACTGCATCAATTAAATCGAAAGTCACCTATGAGGGACTAAGCTCCCGTTGGCAGAAAATTTTCGCAGAGTTCGATTTTCGACAGGCTGATAAGTTAGGGTATTTTGCATCTGCCAAAAGCCAGCCGCACTTATCCCGCTCTAAAAAGGAACAAATCAAAGGACAGAACATCATCAACTTTAATGTGCTGGCATTCATTTTTGGCCCTTTTTATTACATGACAAAAGGAATGTGGAAGAAAGGGCTATACCTACTCTTGCTTACTTTGGCTCTGAATCTGCTAACCGTGGTTATTGTGTCATTATTCACAGACAGAGACATAAGCACGATGCTCTACATCATCAACTCTACTATCTACGGCTTAACCGCTAATTATGATTACTACCGCTATTACAAATTAGGCGAAACAACCTGGAGCTGGATGCCCAAATGGATGGCAAGTGGTACAACCACAGTATCCTTGGTTACTACCAGTTTTCTTGGTGTTCTGCTGCTCGCATACTCTGAGATGGCCGCAGCCGATAATGTATCCATGATCCAGGATGGTTACTTAACGGGCTATAAGCAGACGACCATTGGCCAAGCATTTGATAATTGGCAGGCTTGTACCAAGACATCATGGCGCGAGCAGCAAGCCAATAACGGAGCGATCAGCGTCATCTATCAATGCAGTATGGATGCTAATCAAGTGAAAAGCCTTGCGAAACAATCTTTGGTGTTTGTGACGGGTCAAATAGATGACGGCTTTCTGGCTCATATAGATGTCGCTATACTGGCAGTAAGTTTCCAGATCAATATTGATGACACCTTTGAAATTAACGGTGCTCAATGGGCATTCAAGTACGGTGAAGGGAAAAAATATACTCCCTTTGTTAATCCGAATTATGTACTGAAAGACATCTACACGAATCGCCTCAATGGCTCGGTTTCCGATGCATTTACACTGGATAATCTAGTGATTAATGGCGTGAATTAGAATTACTAAGGTATAAGCAACAATCCTCTTACTCTACCATCACTAAATGAGTACTAAGTCGTGGCCAAATTTTGTTGGTTACTATGAATTTTAAATCCCCTACAAAAGAAATCAGATAATTACTTTAACTTTTTTATTCAATTTCGCAGTTCCTCCAACCCTTACTCTGACGATACTATGGTTATCTATATCAATCATCACTTGAATCATAGATTGGCTTTTCATAGCACGCCCTTGCCCAAATCTAAAAATTTTATCTCGAAGCTTCGTATGCTTCACTAAATAGCATCCTAAAGCACCACTCGCGCTTCCTGTCGCGGCTTCTTCATTAATGCCGAATAAGGGTGCATAATTTCTACATTGGGCGGAAAAAAAACCATCATGACTCAATTCGAAAACGTGGAGACCAATAGTTCGATATTCACGACTGATGTTCTCAATTAGCTGATAGTCCGGATTTAAACGGTCCAACATACCGACTTCGACAGGTACGATGATATCAGGCAATCCTGTCGAAACTATTTCTATAGGCAGTCCAGTTCTTAAAATCACTTCTTCCGACACACCTAAAGCTTCTGACACTGCTTTAGCCGATGGTCCAATTCTTGTTGTAGGGAGAACCTGCTCCATCACAATATTACTATTAGTTACAACGACATTAAGCATTCCAGCTTTAGTATGCTGTCTGTACTCGCCTTCCTTGACGAAGCCTAAAGACCTCATACAAAAAAAAGTTGCCAATGTTGCATGTCCGCAAAAGTCGACTTCTGCTTCAGGAGTAAAAAAAGTTACGTCAAAATCACCGTCCGGTCTCTTTATCACAAATGCAGTTTCAGATACGCCAACCTGATTTGCTATCAGGAGTTTCTCTTCATCAGCAATCTCAGAAGTAAGGAAAACTACACCAGCGGGATTCCCTCCACGTTCATTAAATGTAAATGCATCCATAAGATATACATCCACACCTTGATTTAGAAGTTTAACCATTAACATTATTACCTACATATTGATTCCGATGAGTTTAAGTTCCAATAGCCAAAAAAATTACTTACATTCCACTACAAACCATAATTGATTCGCCGAAATATTTCTACAATCCTATCACAATAGGGGTTCCAGACTAACCTTCAATACTATTTTCCATATCCCAGATTTTATCCAAATCCTCAAGATACAAGCTAATGGCACGCTTATAGGTCAAAATTTCTTTTGAACTAGTAGTTTTTAAAAGTAAGTTCAATAGCCTTGATATCGCCTCATGATCTCGCCCTAGATTATAGAGACACATGCAATAAAAAGGGACAATCTCTAATTTATTTGGGTATTCCAACACAGTCTTCTCAAACATATCTAACGCATCAGCATACTTACCCAAACTTCTTAAAGTACTAGCCATCCCAAATAATGCATCAAAACGTTCCTCTTCTGACAAATAACCACAAAGAGCTGCTCTGTAGTACTTCAAAGCACTGTTTTCAAGTCCTTCATTATCCAATGACCATGCGGTATGTAGGTTAGCACTTCCACTCAACAATGGATCATCCAGAAACGGGTTAAGCAGTGCTCTAGATTCAACATGTCGACCACTATCCCTTAACTCTACAGCTCTTCTAATTAGTTCACTTTTCATATCAACCTCAAAAACTCTCAGATTATACGCTTTGACTCAATTAAGCTCACTGACACCGATGAGCACATTACTAAAACAAGCCCCAAATATTGCAAAGACGTCAACTCAACACCAAAAACCAATAGATCAATTATCAATGCCGTTATTGGGTAAAAGAACGAAATAGCTGCAATAGAGTAGATAGTTATCTTTCTAACAGCACCATACAACAATATATACATAACGCCAGTATGAACCACACCCAAAACTATGACATAAATCAGCCCAGACTCCGTCATAATCTTTGTGGAATCAACAAATGGCAATAACAAAAAACTGCCTATATTAACCTGAAAGAATGCAATTAAAGCCGGTGACATACCCTCCACCCTTCTTGTCAATAACGTTATCAAAGCGTAAAAAATTGCTGCAACAAATGCTAAAGCTATTCCCAAATACAAACTAGAAAAGTCATCTTGATTATGGTCAAATATATTGTCACCAAAACTAATCAAAAGCACGCCAACCAATGCACTCAAAAGCAATAGGCTTCTCCTTTGAAACAATGGCTCCCCAAACAAGAAGTAGGCTAAAACTATTAATATTACAGGCTGAGTATTATAAACAACTGTCGATACTGATATTGGCGCATAATCGAATGATTTAAAGAGCAACAACCAATTTACTGTTAAGCAAATTGATGCGAGAATTAATAATTTTATGTTTGCTAGAGTAACCCCTTTTAACCAACCACCATAAAAATAACAATAGATAGATAAGAATACCCCACCTAATATGCACCTCCAGAAAACCACATTAACTATTGGCAACCCAGTTTTGAAACAAAAAAACCTATTGTCCCGGCCAATATCATTGCACAAGTCATTTGCATTACCCCATAAGCTTGTGCTTCTTGATTACTCATCCCCCCTCCCTTCATGCGGAGTCTCATAAAAAATTTAAATCAAATCTACCGACATTCGTATCAATATAGTGATAAATTGTAATCACGTGCAACAGCAAGTTAAGAAACCATCAGTTACAGGACAGAAACAATGCATCACAATGATTTTTATGGAGAATATCTAACATTCGCGGTAATTTGCAAAACAATGTCAATTACCGATGCAGCAAAAATTCTTAACAAGTCTAAAGCTCATGTCAGCAGACAGCTATCAAACCTAGAGGCAAGAATCGGCACAAATCTTTTTATAAGGTCATCAAGAAACATTTCGCTAACTGATGCAGGTGAAGTCTTAATGAAAGATGCTTTAGAGCTACTGGCAATCTCACGTGAGATTGATCTAAAAGCTATGGCTCTTTCTAATGAACTAAATGGTAGTTTTTCTATTACAATTCCTACTTCCATAGCAACCTCATTCTTTCCTGACGTATTAGGGAAATTGAAGAAGAGCTATCCTAACATCACCTTCGAAATTGTTACCAGTAATAATATTGAACCCATCGCCTTAAAGAATATAGACATGGCAATTAGAATAGGCAAGCCTAAAGAAGAGAACTATGTCAGCATATTTTTAGGGCATTATAGAGACATTTTCGTTGCATCCAGCAGTTACAATTATTCAGACAAACTATTTGACAATACAATAGTTATAAACAACTTCTATATCAGAATGAAACGAAAATTTTCAATAAATGGGAAGGAATTAGATTTAAGCAACTTCAAGTCAACAATTATCGTAAACGAAACAGCCACACAACTAAGGTTATTAGAGCAAAGTTTCGGGATCGGGTTAATCCCATCCTTCGCATTTCCTTTCTATCAAAATAGCATAAGAATTGTAGCTCCAAATCTAGTCAGTGATGAATTGAGTGTATACCTTGTTTACCCTTATCAAAAAAAATTAACCAACAAAACATCAAAGATATCTAAATCTATAGTACAATATACAACCGAACACTTAAACAACAAGAAAGATACAACTTCAACTAGTCCAAATTAAGAATTAGCGCATGTAAGACAGAACCAACATCGAAGAGCAGCGCTAATGGATAGGTAACAGGATTAATGAATAGTTATTGCTCCAGGATATGTAATCAAACGTCTCTACAAACTCATAGGGTAGCTTCAATGCTATCTGGGAGCATCCACTCCATGATAGATTTTTCCATTATAATTTTAAAAAATCATTCTTTAAAGAAAAAAACACCTTACACTTCAGAATAGAAACGAGGTAAAATTGAAATAACAAAGCAACTCACGATTTCAGCTACGGTGGGAGAAGCAAAATGAAAAATTATAACGAGGAATTAATCGATCACCTATATGACACCTTAAAGGTCTTGTGTGAAACAAAAACTATATTTATACTCCTATCACTACTTCTACCAACGATACTAATATTTCATATCAACTCACTCTTTATTTTTACCACCTACTTTATCACATCCTGCATGTTCTCAAAATCGGCTAAACTGGGTGGATTGATAGGCGTATATATCGTTTGGTTAACATTAATATTGTACTACAACTCTCCAGAACCAGGCCATTACATCGAATTGATACTTAGAGGTTCACCAAGAGGGAATTCTGTAACCGAACACATAAAAAACAGCAAAGAAATAATAGATACAATTCCCAAAGGGTTTCAAGCTAAATTGTTGGTATCTTTTTTTCAAGGTGTTTTCTATGGAGGGTTTATCGGTTTAGGATTAGGAATGACAGGACGCGTTCTGAAAAGACAAAAATAGAACAAACAAGCGCATTTCAATCACATCAAATAGAGCATTGATGGTCAATTTTATGTAGACACTCACCTTAATAAATGTTTTAGTTTTTCCTTCAAACAAACACTGTTCTTGGGTTTTACTTTTACCCATTGGTCGACAAACTTAAGTTAAGTTTAAATATCGATCCAGTGTTATTCGAACATACAACTCCTTGTTGCATAAGAACACTAATGCGATAAGATAAAAAAGTATCACCAACCTGCCCTGTATATTGGCCTAATATTTGGCCTATGACTTTAGCTGCATTATGAGGACCCGTCTTGATTATTGCTAACAGAGAATGATCGAAAAACTCTTCATCAACAGTTTGAATTTCATCTCCATCCCATAACCTAACCATCTAGGGAATCCCCAGATAATTCCCTTTTTATTCAATTCAGTAGACACGCATGGTGTTGATTGATCTAATTGATTTCGCCAAAAAACTACCAGAT
>NZ_LVDJ01000028.1:0-16412 GCF_007636505.1 Shewanella sp. KCT | reverse complement strand
TGTACTACTACGTGGTACTAAGCGTGATGAAGTTGAGCGTGGTCAAGTACTGGCTCAGCCTGGTTCAATCACTCCACACACTCAGTTCGAATCAGAAGTATACGTACTGTCAAAAGAAGAAGGTGGTCGTCACACTCCATTCTTCAAGGGCTACCGTCCACAGTTCTACTTCCGTACAACTGACGTAACCGGTACTATCGAGCTGCCAGAAGGCGTTGAAATGGTAATGCCTGGTGACAACATCAAGATGGTTGTTACTTTGATCTGCCCAATCGCGATGGACGAAGGTCTACGTTTCGCTATCCGTGAAGGTGGCCGTACAGTTGGTGCTGGTGTTGTAGCTAAGATCATCGCTTAATAGCATTTGATTTTACAAACACACTGAAAAAGGCAGCTTAGGCTGCCTTTTTTGTTTTAGATCTCCCAGATATTGTGCTTATCCTTGTGCGGCTTAGCCTTGCTTACTGCGCGGAATAAGAATACAATCTATGGCCGATTTTTGACCCTCTGGGCTTACTGCTTGCTCTGGGAGTAAGTTCGGAGAATGTTAGTGGTATGGACTGGGCAATCTCAGCACTTGCGAGTTTTTTATGCCCGGCCAGACTTAAGCTCAGGTCGTAGTGAGTAACGGAATTAACCGATGACAACAAATACTGAAAACCAGGGAAACTCTCTGGATATCGTTAAATGGGGCATAGTAGTCGTACTGCTAGCGGCCGCCATTATTGCTAATCAGATGTATAGCGAGGCTAGTGTATTAGTTCGTGCTATCGGTGTCGTAGTGGCATTTGCTATAGCAGGTTTTATCGCGCTTCAAACCGAGAAGGGTAAACAAGCACTGACTTTCGCTCGCGAGTCTCACATTGAAGTGCGTAAAGTGGTATGGCCAACGCGTCAAGAAGCCCTTAACACGACATTTATCGTACTACTGGCAACAGGCGTACTGGCATTGGTTCTGTGGGGAATGGATGCGGTACTGCTGAGAATTGTTAATTTTATTACGGGCGTATAGGCATTTCATATGACTGAAGCTAAAAAAAGATGGTATGTGGTTCAGGCCTTTTCGGGTTATGAAGGTCGTGTATGCAAATCATTGCTTGAACACATTAAAATGCACGGCATGGAGCATTACTTCGGTGAGGTGCTAGTACCGACCGAGGAAGTGGTTGAGATGCGTGCAGGCCAGCGTCGTAAGAGTGAGCGTAAGTTCTTCCCTGGCTATGTGTTGGTACAGATGGAAATGAACGATGAAAGCTGGCACTTGGTGAAGAGCATCCCTCGTGTGATGGGCTTTATCGGTGGTACCTCTGATCGTCCAGCGCCTATCTCTGATCGCGAAGCTGAAGCGATTCTGCAGCGTCTACAAGAGACAACCGAGTCTCCGACTCATCGTGTGATGTTCGAGCCTGGTGAAGTGGTTCGCGTGACCGACGGTCCTTTTGCCGACTTTAACGGTACCGTTGAAGAGGTCGACTACGAGAAGAACCGCGTTAAGGTGTCTGTAATGATCTTCGGTCGTTCAACGCCTGTAGAGCTAGATTTCAGCCAGATCGAAAAAAGCTGATTAAATAAAGCACAAAACGTATTGGAAATGGGTGCGGATTTTTGTATAATCCGCACCCATTATTTTCGGGGAGCTAATCGGCATGTCGCCGCTAGCGTTTGTACCCAAACTTGAGGAAAATGTCTCATGGCAAAGAAAGTTGATGGTTACATCAAACTACAAGTAGCAGCCGGTGCTGCAAACCCGTCGCCACCAGTTGGTCCTGCATTGGGTCAAAAAGGTGTCAACATCATGGAATTCTGTAAAGCATTCAACGCTCGTACTGAAAAGTTCGAGAAAGGTATGCCAATTCCTGTTGTGATCACTGTTTACACTGATCGCTCTTTCACTTTTGAAACTAAGACTCCACCTGCTTCATTCCTGCTGCTTAAAGCTGCTGGTCTTAAGTCTGGTTCAGGCCGTCCTAACACTGAAAAAGTGGGAACTATCAAGCGTAGCGCTGTCCAGGAAATCGCTGAGACTAAAGCCGCTGATATGACTGGTGCTGACATTGAAGCGATGACTCGCTCAATCGAAGGTACTGCGCGTTCAATGGGTTTGGTAGTAGAGGATTAATATCATGGCAAAGCTAACTAAACGCGCGCGTTTGATCCGCGAAAAAGTAGAAGCGACTAAGAGCTACGACATCAACGAAGCTGTTGCACTACTGAAAGAACTAGCTACTGCTAAGTTCGTTGAAAGTGTTGACGTTGCGGTTAACCTAGGTGTTGACCCACGTAAATCAGACCAAAACGTTCGTGGCGCGACTGTTCTGCCACACGGTACTGGTCGTGAAGTACGTGTTGCTGTGTTTACTCAAGGTGCTAACGCTGACGCCGCTAAAGAAGCCGGTGCTGAGCTAGTTGGTATGGACGAGCTTGCTGCACAAGTTAAAGCTGGTGAAATGAACTTCGACGTAGTTATCGCATCTCCAGATGCAATGCGCGTTGTTGGTCAGTTAGGCCAAATCCTGGGCCCACGTGGTCTGATGCCTAACCCTAAGACTGGCACTGTAACGCCTAACGTTGCTGAAGCTGTTAAGAACGCTAAAGCTGGTCAGGTTCGTTACCGCAATGACAAGAACGGTATCATCCACACTACCATAGGTAAAGTGGACTTCGAACCAGTTCAACTGAAAGAAAACCTAGACGCTCTGCTAGGCGCGCTTATCAAAGCTAAGCCAGCTGCAGCGAAAGGCGTTTTCGTTAAGAAAGTAAGCATCTCTACCACTATGGGTGCAGGTGTTGCGGTTGATCAGAGCACTCTGAACCCAACTGCTTAATTTCTTAGCTTGTTTTACAAGGTGCGGGGATTAGTCTATAATGCGCGCACCTTGTGGGTTGAGGACCATTTTCATTCGTGCAAATGGTTCACGTCCAAGACCGTAGGTGTTAACGAATATGCGTTAGCTTAATTCCCTACGTAGACGGTGTCGGACCCCAGATAGATTTATTCTGCCTGGATATTCGCGCCGTAAGTAACTGAGTATTAAATACTTAGTTTGGTAATTGCTAGGGATATCCCTAGATTGAATCCAGGAGTAAAGCCAATGGCATTAAGACTCGAAGACAAAAAAGCGATTGTTGCTGAAGTCAACGAAGCTGCCAAAGGTGCTTTATCTGCAGTTGTAGCCGATTCTCGCGGTGTAACTGTAGGTGATATGACCGGTCTTCGCAAAACCGCTCGTGAAGCTGGTGTTTACATTAAAGTTGTACGTAACACACTAGTTAAGCGCGCTGTTGAAGGTACTGATTTCGAGTGCCTAAGCGAAACATTTACTGGTCCTACTTTGATTGCATTCTCTAACGAGCACCCAGGTGCCGCTGCGCGTCTTCTTAAAGATTTCGCGAAAGCTCAAGGGAATTTTGAAATCAAAGCAGCAGCCTTTGAAGGGGAATTAATCCCTGCAAGCGACATTGATCGTTTAGCAAAACTACCAACATACGAAGAAGCACTAGCACAGTTCATGATGACTCTGAAAGAAGCATCTGCTGGCAAGTTCGTTCGTACATTGGCCGCTCTACGCGATCAGAAAGAAGCTGCTTAATTTTACAAGCCGCTTAAATAAATTGAATTCAGTACAATTAGGAATTTTTTGTTATGTCTATCACTAAAGACCAAATCTTAGAAGCCCTTGCAGCTATGTCTGTAATGGAAGTTGTTGAACTAATCGAAGCAATGGAAGAGAAGTTCGGCGTTTCTGCCGCTGCTGCTGTTGTTTCTGGTGGTGCTGATGCAGGCGCTGCTGCTGAAGAGAAGACAGAGTTTGACGTAGTTATGACTTCTCACGGCGACAACAAAGTTGCAGTAATTAAAGCTCTCCGTGGCGCTACAGGTCTAGGCCTGAAAGAAGCCAAGGGTATGGCTGAATCAGCTCCAGTAGCTGTTAAAGAAGGCATCTCTAAAGAAGAAGCTGAAGCTCTGAAGAAAGACCTCGAAGAAGCTGGTGCTCAAGTAGAGATCAAGTAAGTTATACTCTAACTTACAACCTCCCGAGTGATCGGGCGGAGGCTGGCGGTTTTTTAACCGTCGGCCTTTTTTGCGCTGTAAGCGTAGGCGATTTTTTATTCACCGTTTGTCGCCAGATTTCGCAGTCCCTAGCAGAGATTATTGGTTAGGTTCTTGCTTTCAACGGTGATGGGCAAACGTGCTGTTGCAACCCTGCGTTGTTTCAGTCTTGGTCACATCTCGCAATCAGAGGAAACCCATGGTTTACTCCTATTCTGAAAAGAAGCGTATTCGCAAAGACTTTGGTAAGCGTCCACAAGTGTTGGATATCCCTTACCTTCTGTCAATCCAGTTGGACTCGTTTAAGAAGTTCACCGATCAAGATCCTACAGGTGAGCGTGGTTTAGAAGCCGCTTTCCGTAGCGTTTTTCCCATCAAGAGCTTTTCTGGTAATTCAGAGCTGCAATATGTCAGCTATAAGCTAGGTGAGCCAGTTTTTGATGTGAAAGAGTGTCAAATTCGCGGTGTTACATACTCTGCTCCACTACGCGTTAAGCTGCGTATGGTGCTGTATGATCGTGAAGCTGCGCCTGGCACAGTTAAAGACATTAAAGAACAAGAAGTCTACATGGGGGATATCCCTCTGATGACTGAAAACGGTACCTTTGTTATCAATGGTACTGAGCGTGTTATCGTTTCTCAGCTTCACCGTTCTCCAGGTGTATTCTTTGATCACGACCGTGGTAAGACCCACTCTTCAGGTAAGGTGCTTTATAACGCACGTATTATTCCTTACCGTGGCTCATGGTTGGACTTCGAGTTCGATCCTAAAGATGCACTGTTCGTACGTATCGACCGTCGTCGTAAGCTTGCGGCGTCTATCATACTGCGTGCACTTGACTACTCTACTCAAGATATTCTCGATCTGTTCTTCGAACGTGTTCAGTACAAGATCAAGAAAGATAGCCTAGTCATGGCACTGGTTGCCGATCGCCTACGTGGTGAGACAGCCAGCTACGACATCAAAGATGCTGAAGGTAACATCATAGTTGAGAAGGGCCGCCGTATTACTGCGCGCCACATTCGTCAACTTGAAAAGACAAACACCACAGAGCTTGAAGTACCTGTTGAGTACATCTCAGGCAAGATTGCAGCACAAGACTACATCGACCCAGATACGGGCGAAGTACTGGTTTCTGCTAACGCCGAAATCAGCCTGGAAGATCTTGCTAAGCTTTCTATGGCTGGCATCAAAGATATCGACACCCTATACATCAACGAGCTTGATCACGGTGCCTATATCTCTGACACCCTACGTATCGATTCAACGACTAACCGCCTAGAGGCGCTGGTTGAGATCTATCGTATGATGCGTCCTGGCGAGCCACCAACCAAGGATGCTGCCGAAGCGCTATTCCAAAACCTCTTCTTCAGTGAAGAGCGTTACGACCTGTCTAAAGTGGGTCGTATGAAGTTCAACCGTCGTCTCGGTATCGATGACGATGAAGGTACAGGTATCCTGACCAAAGAAGATATCGTTGCAGTAATGCAGAAGATCATCGAAATCCGTAATGGTAACGATGAAGTAGACGATATCGATCACCTGGGTAACCGTCGTATCCGTAGTGTTGGTGAAATGGCTGAGAACCAGTTCCGTGTTGGCCTTGTTCGTGTAGAACGTGCCGTACGTGAGCGTCTGTCTCTTGGCGATCTTAACGAGCTGATGCCACAAGATCTGATCAACGCTAAGCCGATTTCTGCGGCAGTGAAAGAGTTCTTCGGTTCTTCTCAGCTGTCTCAGTTCATGGACCAGAACAACCCGCTGTCAGAAGTGACACACAAGCGTCGTATCTCTGCGCTTGGCCCAGGCGGTCTGACCCGTGAGCGTGCAGGTTTCGAGGTTCGAGACGTTCACCCAACTCACTATGGTCGTCTATGTCCGATTGAGACCCCTGAAGGTCCAAACATCGGTCTGATCAACTCGTTGGCAAGCTTCGCGCGTACCAACTCTTACGGCTTCCTCGAAACACCATACCGCAAAGTGGTTGATGGTGTGATCACAGATCAGGTCGATTACCTGTCTGCTATCGAAGAAGGTCGTTACGTGATCGCACAGGCTAATATCGAAGTCGATGCCGATGGTCGTATGGTTGAAGAGCAGATCGCTTGTCGTCATAAGGGTGAATCTACCTTTATGCGTGCAGCAGACGTTCAATATATGGACGTATCACCACAGCAGATTATCTCTGTGGCAGCCTCTCTGATTCCGTTCCTAGAACACGATGACGCGAACCGTGCATTGATGGGTGCGAACATGCAACGTCAGGCGGTACCAACACTTAGAGCTGACAAGCCGCTAGTAGGTACTGGTATTGAGCGTACATTGGCCGTTGACTCTGGCGTAGTTGTTGCCGCTAAGCGTGGTGGTTACGTTGACTATGTCGATGCGAGCCGCATCGTGGTTAAGGTTAACGAAGACGAGCTGACTCCTGGTGAAGCCGGTATCGACATCTACAACCTGACCAAGTACACCCGTTCTAACCAGAACACCTGTATCAACCAGCGTCCATGTTGTAGCGTTGGCGAGCCAGTGGTTCGTGGTGACGTACTGGCCGATGGTCCATCTACCGACCTGGGTGACCTGGCTCTTGGTCAGAACATGCGTATCGCGTTCATGCCTTGGAACGGTTACAACTTCGAGGATTCGATCTTAATCTCTGAGCGCGTTGCGCAAGAGGATCGTTTCACCACTATCCATATTCAAGAGCTTTCTTGTATTGCTCGTGATACTAAGCTGGGTAGCGAAGAGATCACCGCCGATATTCCAAACGTAGGTGAGTCTGCGCTGTCTAAGCTGGATGAATCAGGTATCGTTTACATCGGTGCAGAAGTTAAGGGTGGCGACATCCTGGTTGGTAAGGTTACGCCTAAGGGCGAGACTCAGTTGACCCCAGAAGAGAAGCTGCTACGCGCTATCTTCGGTGAGAAGGCTTCTGACGTTAAAGACAGCTCACTGCGTGTCCCTAACTCTGTTAAGGGTACCATCATCGACGTTCAGGTATTTACCCGTGACGGCGTTGAGAAAGACAAGCGTGCTGTAGAAATCGAAGAGATGCACATCGCTCAGGCTAAGAAAGACCTGACCGAAGAGTTCAAGATCCTTGAAGAAGGTGTCTTCGGCCGTGCGCGTAACCTTCTCATTGGAGCAGGTTTTGCACAGGCTGAGCTTGATGCTCTGCCACGTCCTCAGCTACTGGTACAAACCATTGAAGACGAAGCTAAGCAGACTGAACTCGAGCAACTTGCCGAGCAGCATGAAGAGCTGAAAGCCGATTTCGATAAGAAATTTGAAATCAAACGCCGCAAGATCACCCAAGGTGATGACTTGGCACCTGGCGTACTGAAGATCGTTAAGGTTTACCTGGCGGTTAAACGTACTATCCAGCCTGGTGACAAGATGGCGGGTCGTCACGGTAACAAGGGTGTGATCTCTAAGATCAACCCAATCGAAGATATGCCGTACGACGAAAACGGTAACCCAGTGGACATCGTACTGAACCCACTAGGTGTACCATCACGTATGAACATAGGTCAGGTTCTCGAAGTGCACTTAGGTGCCGCGGCCAAGGGCATTGGTGATCGCATCACCGCTATGCTCGAAGAGCAGCGTGAACTTGCAGAGCTTCGTGGCTACATCAAGAAGGTGTACGAACTGGGTGAAGACGTGCAGCAGCAGGTCGACATCGACTCGTTCACCGATGAAGAAGTTCTACGTCTTGCTAAGAACCTCAAAGGCGGTATTCCGACTGCGACTCCAGCATTCGACGGCGCGAAAGAGAAAGAGATTAAGGACATGCTTGAACTAGCAGGTCTGCCAACCTCTGGACAGCTGAAGTTGTTTGATGGTCGTACCGGTAACGAGTTTGAACGTCCAGTAACCGTAGGTTACATGTACATGCTTAAACTTAACCACTTGGTTGACGATAAGATGCACGCGCGTTCAACAGGTTCTTACAGTCTTGTTACTCAGCAGCCTCTGGGCGGTAAAGCTCAGTTTGGTGGTCAGCGTTTCGGTGAGATGGAAGTATGGGCACTTGAAGCATACGGTGCCGCTTACACGCTACAAGAAATGCTTACTGTTAAGTCTGATGACGTTAACGGTCGTACTCAGATGTATAAGAACATCGTCGACGGTAACCATCAGATGCAACCAGGTATGCCTGAGTCCTTCAACGTATTGCTGAAGGAGATCCGTTCGCTCGGTATTAACATCGAGTTGGATCAAGAGTAAGACTTGGCCATCGCCGAAGTTTGGCAATAAACGGTGCTCTGCGAGAGCAGGGCACCTGGTTTAACTCCTTCAGGAGAGAAACGTGAAAGACTTATTAAAGTTTCTGAAACAGCAAAGCAAGACTGAAGAATTTGAAGGCATCAAGATCGGCCTAGCGTCGCCTGATCTGATCCGCTCTTGGTCATTTGGTGAAGTTAAGAAGCCAGAAACCATCAACTACCGTACTTTCAAGCCTGAGCGTGAAGGTTTGTTCTGTGCGCGTATTTTTGGTCCAGTTAAAGACTACGAGTGTTTATGCGGGAAGTATAAGCGTCTTAAGCACCGTGGTGTGATTTGTGAGAAGTGTGGCGTAGAAGTAACCCAGACTAAAGTACGTCGTGAGCGTATGGGTCACATCGATCTAGCCAGCCCAGTAGCGCACATTTGGTTCTTGAAGTCTCTGCCGTCTCGTATCGGTTTGATGCTGGATATGACTCTGCGTGACATCGAACGTGTGCTTTACTTCGAATCTTTCGTCGTGATCGAGCCTGGCATGACCAGCCTCGAGCGCGGTCAGATGCTGACCGAGGAAAACTACCTCGACGCACTCGAAGAGTACGGTGATGAGTTTGAAGCCAAGATGGGTGCCGAGGCAGTACTTGAGCTGCTGCGCGCTATCGATCTTGAGAAAGAGATTGAAGAGATGCGCGAAGAGCTGCCATCGATCAACTCTGAGACTCGTCGTAAGAAGATCACTAAGCGTCTGAAGCTGATTGAGGCCTTCTACCAGTCTGGCAACAAGCCAGAGTGGATGATCCTCAAGGTGCTACCGGTTCTGCCACCTGATCTGCGTCCACTGGTCCCACTGGATGGCGGTCGTTTCGCGACTTCAGATCTGAACGATCTGTATCGCCGCGTGATCAACCGTAACAACCGTCTGAAGCGTCTGTTAGACCTAGCTGCACCGGACATCATCGTACGCAACGAAAAGCGTATGCTGCAAGAGTCTGTTGATGCGCTATTGGATAACGGTCGTCGTGGTCGTGCGATCACGGGTTCTAACAAGCGTCCCCTGAAATCTTTGGCCGATATGATCAAGGGTAAGCAGGGTCGTTTCCGTCAGAACCTACTGGGTAAGCGTGTTGACTACTCAGGCCGTTCGGTAATTACCGTAGGTCCTACTCTGCGTCTGCATCAGTGTGGTCTGCCTAAGAAGATGGCACTTGAGCTGTTCAAGCCATTTATCTACGGCAAGCTGGAAGGTCGTGGCCTGGCTACTACCATCAAAGCTGCTAAGAAGATGGTTGAGCGCGAAGTACCAGAGGTTTGGGACGTACTCGATGATGTGATCCGTGAGCATCCTGTGATGCTTAACCGTGCACCAACACTTCACCGTCTGGGTATCCAGGCGTTTGAGCCGGTACTGATTGAAGGTAAAGCGATCCAACTGCATCCATTGGTGTGTGCGGCATATAACGCTGACTTCGACGGTGACCAGATGGCGGTTCACGTGCCACTGACGCTAGAAGCTCAGTTGGAAGCACGTTCACTCATGATGTCTACCAACAACATCCTGTCACCTGCGAACGGTGAGCCGGTGATCACACCGTCACAGGACGTTGTATTGGGTCTGTACTACACCAGCCGTGAGCGTATCAACGGCCGCGGTGAAGGCATGGCATTCGAATCTGTTGCCGAAGTAGAAAAGGCATACCGTACTGGCGTTGCCGAGCTGCACGCTCGCGTTAAGGTACGTATTACCGAGACTACTATCGCTGAAAACGGTGAGCGCACCGAGTCACGTCGTATCGTAGATACTACTGTGGGCCGTGCCCTGTTGTCTCAGGTTCTGCCAAAAGGCCTTTCTTATGATCTGGTTAACCAGAACATGGGTAAGAAGCAGATCTCTAAGCTATTGAACACCTGTTACCGTCAGCTAGGTCTGAAAGATACCGTTATCTTTGCTGACCAACTGATGTATACCGGTTTCCACTTCGCGACCGTTTCTGGTGCGTCTGTGGGTATCAACGACATGGTGATTCCAGATGAGAAATACTCTCTGGTTGCCGATGCCGAAGCTGAAGTACTTGAGATTCAAGAGCAGTTCCAGTCGGGTCTTGTTACCGCCGGTGAGCGTTACAACAAGGTTATCGATATCTGGGCAAGTGCGAACGAAAAAGTTTCTAAGGCGATGATGGATAACCTGTCTACCGAGGCAGTGATTAACCGTGATGGCGAAGAAGAAACTCAAGCTTCGTTCAACAGCATCTACATGATGGCTGATTCGGGCGCTCGTGGTAGTGCTGCACAGATTCGTCAGCTAGCCGGTATGCGTGGTCTGATGGCGAAGCCAGATGGCTCGATCATCGAAACCCCAATTACGGCGAACTTCCGTGAAGGTCTAAACGTACTCCAGTACTTTATCTCTACTCACGGTGCGCGTAAGGGTCTAGCGGATACCGCACTTAAGACAGCGAACTCGGGTTACCTGACTCGTCGTCTGGTTGACGTTGCACAAGACTTAGTGGTTATCGAAGACGATTGTGGTACACACGAAGGTCTGACAATGAAGCCGCTGATCGAAGGTGGTGACGTTGTTGAGCCGCTACGTGAGCGTGTACTGGGTCGTGTGGTAGCAGAAGATGTGTACTACCCAGGTACCGAAGATGTACTTGCGCCGCGTAACACCCTGCTGGATGAAGCTTGGTGTGACAAGCTTGAAGAACACTCTATCGACGAAGTTAAGGTTCGTTCTGTAATCAGCTGTGACACAGACTTCGGTGTGTGTGCGGCGTGTTACGGCCGTGACCTTGCACGTGGTCACCTGATCAACCAAGGTGAAGCGATTGGTGTGGTAGCTGCTCAGTCAATTGGTGAGCCAGGTACACAGCTAACGATGCGTACCTTCCACATCGGTGGTGCGGCATCGAGAGCGTCTGCAGAAAACAACGTACAGGTGAAGAACGCCGGTACCGTTAAGCTGCACAACGCTAAGCATGTTACCAACAGTGACGGTAAGCTGGTAATCGTATCGCGTTCATCTGAAATCGCGATTATCGATGAGCTGGGTCGTGAGAAAGAGCGTTACAAGGTGCCTTACGGTACTATCCTAGAGAAGTTAGAAGACGCAACGGTTAATGCCGGTGAAGTCATCGCTAACTGGGATCCGCACACTCACCCAATCGTTTCTGAGGTAGCGGGTAGCATCAAGTTCGTCGACATGATCGAAGGTGTCACCATGACACGTCAGACCGACGAGCTAACGGGTCTATCTTCAATCGTGGTTATGGATGTGGGTCAACGTCCTACGGCGGGTAAAGAGATGCGTCCGGCGATTCGTCTGGTTGGTGCCGATGGCAATGACCTGATGATCCCTGGTACCGAAGTACCAGCGCAATACTTCTTGCCTGGTAAGGCGATCGTTAACCAAGACGATAACGCACAAATCGCCGTGGGTGACGCGCTTGCACGTATTCCGCAAGAATCGTCTAAGACTCGCGATATTACCGGTGGTCTGCCACGCGTTGCTGACTTGTTTGAAGCGCGTAAGCCGAAAGAGCCTGCCATTCTGGCTGAGTACTCAGGTACTATCTCGTTTGGTAAAGAGACCAAAGGTAAGCGTCGTCTGGTGATCACGCCTGCCGATGGTGGTAAGCCATACGAGGAGATGATTCCTAAGTGGCGTAACCTGAACGTGTTCGAAGGTGAGAAGGTTGAGCGCGGCGAAGTTATCGCCGACGGTCCAGAAGCTGCACACGACATCCTGCGTCTGCGTGGTATTCACAAGGTGGCTAACTACATCGTTAACGAAGTGCAAGACGTTTACCGTCTGCAAGGCGTGAAGATTAACGATAAGCACATCGAAGTGATTATCCGTCAGATGCTGCGTAAGTGTGAGATCACCGAAGCCGGTGACAGTGAGTTCCTACCGGGCGAACAGGTTGAAGTGTCTCGCGTCAAGATCGCTAACCGCGAACTTGAAGCGCAAGGCAAAGAACCTGCTAAGTTCGAGCGTGAACTACTGGGTATCACCAAGGCCTCGTTGGCGACCGAGTCATTTATCTCGGCGGCATCGTTCCAGGAAACCACACGCGTATTGACCGAAGCTGCCGTAGGCGGTAAGAGCGATAAGCTACGTGGCCTGAAAGAGAACGTGATCGTGGGTCGTCTGATCCCGGCCGGTACAGGTTATGCATATCACACCAGCCGTAACCAGGCTGCACAGAATGGCCCGGCAGAAGAAGTGCCGGCAATCAGTGCCAGTGAAGCAGAGCAGAACCTTGCCGATCTATTGAACCTGGCGGGCAGCCCTGAATAATCAGTGCTAGTCGGTAAATAGATTGTAAAAAAGGCACCTCAGGTGCCTTTTTTTTACTTAAATTGGGTAAAAAGTTGGCTATTTCTTGACAGCGACCCCTTACCTTTCTAAAATTTCGCGTCCCACACCTGTGGGATATAGATTTTTCACACCTTACTGTTGAGTTTAATCAACTGATTCGGAGCTATACATGGCAACTGTAAACCAGTTGGTACGTAAGCCTCGCTCGCCAAAAGTCATCAAGACTAACGTGCCTGCGTTGAATGCGTGTCCACAAAAGCGTGGTGTTTGTACTCGCGTGTACACAACCACACCTAAAAAACCTAACTCTGCACTACGTAAAGTAGCTCGTGTGCGTCTAACTAACGGTTTCGAAGTTACTTCGTACATCGGCGGTGAAGGCCACAACCTGCAGGAACACAGCGTGATTCTAATCCGTGGTGGTCGTGTTAAAGACTTACCTGGTGTTCGTTATCACACTGTTCGTGGCGCATTAGACTGTGCTGGTGTTAGTGAGCGTCGTCAAGGACGTTCTAAGTACGGAGCTAAGCGTCCTAAGTCTTAACGTTTTCCGTTAAGTAAGGCCAAGCTAGAGATAATTGAGATTCCAGTTTTGGGGTCCCTGAAGCATACGGAGAAATTGTTATGCCAAGACGTCGCGTTGTAGGACAACGTAAAATCCTACCAGATCCAAAATTTAATAGTGAGTTGCTGGCTAAGTTCATCAACGTCATTATGCAGGACGGCAAAAAGTCGACTGCTGAAAAAATCATTTACAAGGCACTAGACGTTGTCGCTGAGAAGAAAGGCGAAGAGCACCTGGTGATCCTTGAAGCAGCCCTGGATAACGTACGCCCAACTGTCGAGGTTAAGTCTCGTCGTGTTGGTGGCTCTACTTACCAGGTACCATGTGAAGTTCGTCCAGTGCGTCGTAACGCACTAGCGATGCGCTGGTTAGTTGAAGCTGCACGTAAGCGTGGTGAAAAATCTATGGCTCTACGTCTAGCAGGTGAAATGCTAGATGCTGCCGAAAACAAAGGCACTGCTGTTAAGAAGCGCGAAGACGTGCATCGTATGGCAGAAGCAAACAAAGCGTTTGCTCATTACCGCTGGTAATCTTTTGGTGCAGGCGATTGCCTGCACCATGTTTTACATCACTAAGGTGCCTACCTTAGTAAAGAGGGTTTAATCGTGGCTCGTACAACTCCAATTGAGCGCTACCGTAATATCGGTATCTGTGCTCACGTTGACGCAGGAAAAACCACAACTACAGAACGTGTTCTCTTCTATACCGGTATGTCTCACAAGATCGGTGAGGTGCATGATGGCGCAGCCACCATGGACTGGATGGAACAGGAGCAGGAGCGTGGTATTACTATCACCTCGGCGGCAACGACCACGTTCTGGCGCGGTATGGATGCTCAATTTACCGAGCATCGTATCAACATCATCGACACCCCTGGCCACGTTGACTTCACCATCGAAGTTGAACGTTCGCTACGTGTACTCGATGGCGCAGTAGTTGTGTTCTGTGGTTCATCTGGTGTTGAACCTCAGTCCGAAACTGTATGGCGACAAGCGGACAAGTACCACGTCCCGCGCTTAGTGTTTGTCAATAAGATGGACCGCGCTGGTGCTGACTTTGAACGCGTCGTTGGACAGATACGTAACCGTCTGGGAGCGACTTGTGTACCTATTCAATTGAACATAGGTGCAGAAGAAGAGTTTAAGGGTGTCATTGACCTGATCAAGATGAAGGCCATTAACTGGAACGAATCAGATCAAGGTATGACCTTCAATTATGAAGAAATTCCCGCTGAGTTGGCCGACAAGGCCGCTGAGATGCGTGAATACCTAGTTGAGAGTGCGGCCGAAGCCTCAGAAGAACTGATGGACAAGTACCTTGAAGAAGGTGAGCTATCGGAAGAAGAGATCAAGGCAGCATTACGTCAGCGAACTCTGGCTAACGAGATCGTACTGGCTACCTGTGGTTCTGCATTTAAGAACAAGGGTGTGCAGGCGGTACTCGATGCTGTTATCGATTATTTGCCATCGCCAGTCGAAGTACCCGCCATTAAGGGTATTGACGACAATGAGAATGAAGTCGAACGTCCAGCGGACGACAACACACCATTCTCTGCGCTAGCATTTAAGATCGCGACAGACCCATTCGTAGGAACACTGACCTTTGTGCGTGTTTATTCAGGCGTATTGGAAGCAGGTTCTGGCGTATATAACTCGGTCAAACAAAAGCGTGAGCGTATTGGTCGTATGGTGCAGATGCATGCAAACGACCGTAAAGAGATCAAAGAAGTCCGTGCTGGTGACATCGCGGCGGCTATTGGTCTGAAGGATGTTACCACTGGTGACACCCTATGCGATGCTGACCATAAAGTTATTCTCGAACGTATGGAGTTCCCTGAGCCCGTAATCACGATTGCCGTGGAGCCTAGATCTCAAGCCGACCAAGATAAGATGGGTATTGCGCTGCAGAAACTTGCTGCAGAAGATCCCTCTTTCCGCGTTGAGACCAACGAAGAATCGGGTCAAACCCTGATCTCTGGTATGGGCGAGTTGCACTTAGACATCATCGTCGACCGTATGCGTCGCGAGTTCAGTGTCGAATGTAACGTAGGTAAGCCACAAGTAGCGTATCGTGAGACTATTCGCTCGAGTGTAGAAGTCGAAGGCAAGTTCGTTCGTCAATCTGGTGGCCGAGGTCAATTTGGTCACGTTTGGTTGAAGCTTGAACCTCAAGAAGAAGGTTTCGGCTATGAATTTGTCAACGAGATTGTTGGTGGTGTTGTTCCAAGAGAATACATCCCTGCAGTAGATAAAGGTATCCAGGAACAGATGAAGAATGGCGTACTCGCCGGTTTCCCTGTTCTGGACGTCAAAGTAACGCTGTTCGACGGCTCATACCATGATGTCGACTCGAACGAGATGGCGTTTAAAGTGGCCGCCTCCATGGGCTTCAAGAAGGGTGCTCTCGAAGCAGACCCTGTGTTACTCGAACCTTGTATGAAGGTTGAAGTAACCACTCCTGAAGATTACATGGGGGATGTAGTAGGCGACTTGAACCGACGTCGCGGCATGATCGAAGGTATGGACGACGGCATTGGCGGCGTCAAAATCGTTCGAGCTGTAGTACCTCTATCTGAAATGTTTGGTTACGCAACTGACTTGCGTAGCGCTACCCAAGGACGTGCCTCATACTCTATGGAGTTCCTGAAGTACTCGGATGCGCCGCAGAATGTTGCAAAATCAGTTATAGAAGCGCGCGGATAACCGCAAACTAGTCTATAACTCATAATTGAATGCTATTACTCAGCAAGGCTGAGTATTTCTGAAAAGAAAGGAATATATCGTGGCTAAAGAAAAATTTGAACGTAGTAAACCCCATGTTAACGTTGGTACCATCGGTCACGTTGACCATGGTAAAACAACTCTAACTGCTGCTATCTCTCACGTACTGACTAAGACTTACGGTGGTGAAGCTAAAGATTTCGCACAGATCGATAACGCTCCAGAAGAGCGTGAGCGCGGTATTACCATCAATACCTCTCACATCGAGTACGACACTCCAACTCGTCACTACGCTCACGTAGACTGCCCAGGCCACGCTGACTATGTTAAAAACATGATCACTGGTGCTGCACAGATGGACGGCGCTATCCTAGTAGTAGCTTCTACTGACGGTCCAATGCCACAGACTCGTGAGCACATCCTGCTTTCTCGTCAGGTAGGTGTACCTTTCATCATCGTATTCATGAACAAGTGTGACATGGTTGACGATGAAGAGCTCCTAGAACTAGTTGAGATGGAAGTTCGTG
>NZ_LVDJ01000027.1:0-16697 GCF_007636505.1 Shewanella sp. KCT | reverse complement strand
ATGCCATTGATAAATAGCGAATTTATCAGAGTGTAGATGCGGGTTGCCGAGTAGCCTGTCTATCCGTTTGATGTTGTGCTTTGGCGCCACCGCACCAGAGATATTGCGACCAAGCTGAGTGAGTGACAACTGATTGCCATCAAGTAACGCTTCTGTAGCAACCATCAGAGAATTAAGCCGTTTTTGATGTATTTGCGGGCATTGCTTTTTGAGTAAATCGTGTAAGGTATGGACATCACGCATGGTGTTGGATCTGGTAGTTTTTTGGCGAAATCAATTAGATCAATCAACACCATGCGTGTCTACTGAATTGAATAAAAAGGGAATTATCTGGGGATTCCCTAGACCCCGGTTAAGCCACCTCAAGCGAACCTAACCCAAATACATTTGATTAACAAACATAAGTTATTTTTCGGGAATTTATACCTGATTTTCAGGAAGGTTCAGAGTGAAACTTACTCAAGTAGCGAGCATGAAAGCGCCTAATGTTAAATGTTCGTTAGGATATTTTCTGGAAATCATAGGCACTATTTCGGGAAGTTTCCCTTCCAGTCTCGGGGATATAAATATCAGGGTGAACTGATTTCAAAAATTAGTTTATTGAGCCTGATAAGAATTAATTCAGCCCAAACAATAAAGCTCAAAAAGCCTGAAAACACGAAGGGAACACTATGAAAAGAAATTATCTTGCCTTTGCGATTAGCCTTGCATTGGCCTCTTCACTTCCCGCCTATGGGGCCGAGGACGAAGAGAAGCAACAAAATGATGAGACCGAGATAGAAGTCATCGAGGTGCGGGGGATCTTAAGCAGTCTGAAAGAGGCGCAGTCGATCAAGAAGGAAGCCGACAACGTGGTCGACGCCCTGGTCGCCGAAGATATAGGTAAATTTCCCGACAGCAACGTCGCCGAGGCGATGCAGCGCATCCCTGGGGTGAGCGTTAACCGCCTGCGCGGCGAGGGGCAGAGCGTGACCGTGCGCGGACTATCCGGCGACTACAACGTCACTACGCTCAACGGCAGAAAGATCGCCTCGGAAACCGTCGGGCGCGACTTTAACTATGATCTGATCGCCGCCGAGCTGATTGGCGGCATTCAGGTCAACAAGACCCAGCAGGCCTCCCTGCCCGAAGGCGGCATAGGCGCCATCATCAACATCGACACCCTCAAGCCCCTCAACGTGGGCAGTAAGGTAGCCGGCTCTATCGAGGGTTATTATAACGAGCGCGCCGGGGAGACAGATCCCCAGGCCTCGCTGCTGATCAGCGAGACCTTTAACGACGACGAGCTGGGGATCTTGATCTCCGCCAACCACACCTCCTCTTTCACCCGCTTCGACAGCCACAGCGCCCAGTGGGGCTGGAACGAGTGGAGCGAGGCCGAGCTGATGCCAAATGGCGATCCTAACGTATCGGGCCGCTTCCCCAGCTGGCCTAACATCATGGTAAGTACGGATCAGCGCAAGCGCAGCGGCGGTACGCTGGCCCTGCAGTGGCGTCCGACCCCGAACCTGGACATCAACTTCGACGCCCTCTATACCAAGTATGAGATTGAATCCACGGGGAACATGATCTCCCTGGCCCTGTTTGAGGGCACCAACCTGGATAACATTCAGAATGTGCAGTTTGGCGCCGATGGTCACACCAACAGTATTACTATCGGTGAGCCAGGCAACATGGACTCCCCCGCCATCGCCGAGCTGCTGGAATCGCAAAATCCCCGCGACAGCGATGCCATGCAGGTGGGGCTGAACCTCAACTATATCTGGGACAACTTTAACTTTAACGTCGACCTGGCCTACTCTGAGGCGGAAGATGCCTCGGCAGCAGTCAGCTGGGTGGTGGTGCGTACCGCCATCGACACCCTCACGGTCAACTGGGACAACGGCGAGCAGGTGCCCGACATCTCCTTTGGCGATACCGTGCTGGATGAGAATATCGACTATGGCGCCTGGTATGCCCGCATTGACGGCGACAAGGTGAAGGACAAGACGGGTAACTTCAACTTCAATGGCACCTATGAGCCGGACGATGGCATCATCAGCAAGGTGCTGTTCGGCACCGGCTATAACATGCAGGACAAGGGCAAGACCTACTGGAGCCAGGAAAATCCCAGCGCCTACACCTTCCGTAACGGCACCACAGAGAGCGAGTGGATCAATGCCCCCGACAGTGAGAAGGTGGATATCGCCGGCAACACCCTATGGGGGCCGCTACCAGCAACAGCGCTCAATCCGGGCAACTTCGACGACTTCATGGGCAGCTCAAACGCCAACCTGCCCAACACCTGGGCGGGGATCAACATTCCCGGACTGTTCGACTACTACCGATCCCTGGACAGCGAGGCGTTCGACCAATACCTGGTGCCCAGACCTAACCTCACCGGCGGCAACACCTATGGGGTGAAAGAGGAGACCATTCACGCCTACGCCGAGCTGATCCTCGAAGATGAGATTGCCGGCATGCCCTACATGCTCGACTTCGGTCTGCGCTACATAGACACTACCGTCACCTCCTGGGGCTACTCTCAGGATCCGGCCAACATCGCCTTCGATGAAAACGGCCTGTTTACCGACGCGGTGGATACCGTCGGCCTGGTGGAGTTTGAAGGCAACTACAACAAGCTGCTGCCGAGCTTCAACGGTAAGCTGGGGCTAACCGATGATTTGGTCTGGCGTCTGTCGCTGTCACAGGCGATCTCTCGTCCGCCGCTGACCAACCTGTCGCCGGTTACCTCTATCTGGCAAAACGAGGAGAAGACGCCGCCGGAAAACTTCATCTATGAGAATGATCCCGGCCTGGAGCCCTACTATGCCGATCAGCTCGATACCACGCTTGAGTGGTACTACAGCGACAGCGGCACCCTTAACCTGGCCTTCTACTACAAGGAGCTGCATGGCTTCGTGATCTACGAGCCGACGCGGGAAACCATCAATGGCGCCAGCTTCGAGGTCACCCGCCCCTACAACGACGATGAAAACCAGTCGCGTATCCGGGGTTATGAGCTGAACTGGCTCCAGACCTTCGACGATTTCCTGCCTGATGCCCTCGCGGGCTTCGGTGTGCAAGCCAACTATACCTATAACAACAGCGAGTCGGGTGAATATACGGAGGATGGCGAGCCGTTGCCGTTTAAGGGGTTGTCTGATCATCAGTACAATGTGGTCGCCTTCTACGAGAACCATGGGCTTAAGGTTAATGTGGCCTATAACTATCGCTCCGAGTACAGCCTGGGCAAGCAGTGGTATTGGTCAAATGCCCTCAACGACTGGACCTCAGAGACCCTACAGGTCGACGAATGGGGCCAGCTGGATATGCAGGTGGGCTATGACGTCACAGACAATCTCACCCTCACCTTCGAGGCCAACAACCTGCTTGACCCCAATTATGTGCAGTACCTGAACGGGGACAAGAACCACGTAGACTATATCTCCAGCTGGGGTCGTAGCTATCGTGCGGGGGTTCGCTTCAAGTTTTAATCTCCCTTGTTAAATGATTCGCTCAAAGACAATTTAAGCAATCGTTTTGTTCGCCCATTACCACTAGGTGATGGGCTTTTTTATGCCCAGTTCTCGCCTAGAGAATTAGCTTATCAAACTGATATTAATGAATAATTTATAATTTTTCGCAAACGACTTTTAGGCTAAACAGGCCTTGAATGTGTCAAACTCTATGACTTAGTTTTTAGATAGTCATTGCTATAAAACCACCACCATCTAAGGGGAGAGCTTGCACGAGAAGCGCCTTTAAACCCTAAACGCCAACTCGCCTAGGCAGCTTTGTTTGCCGGGGCATACAGCGCCCTCAGCTATATCGATGATGTTAAGGAAATTCCTTAGAATCACTAGCACACGCTCAACGCATATCGACAGTGGACGGCTTAACTTCTATGACATTTTAATCCAGCTAAATACCTTTATGGTGGATCAAACATTGGCAGATCAAACGAGGCCAGATATAAGGTTATTTTTCGGGAAATATTAGCCTCATTTTCATGCGCCGGGGCGTCAATCGACATGCTTCAATGACTTACCTTCGGGAATTTCCCCGTATGAATCAGGAGTAATGAAACATGTTGCAGCGTTTTTTGACGGCGCCCCAGGCGTATAAGCAGCTGATGTTGGCAGGAGTGCTAACGCTTCCCAGCGCACTGGCCGTGGGCGAGACCTATCAACTCAGCTCCCCGGATGGAAGCATCTTGGTCGATGTCATCGCCGAGGAGCAACTTAGCTATCGCGTCAGCGTCGATGGCCAGACCATCCTGGCCCCATCACACATCGCCATGACCTTTGCCGATGGCACGGCCCTCGGCAACGCGCCTCAGGTTGTTGAGGTCAAGCGCAGTGCCATCTCAGAGCAGCTCACCCCGGTTGTCAAGGTGCGTACCGCCAAGATAGACAACCAATACAACCAGTTGAGCCTGAGTTTTAAAGATAATTACCGGGTGGAGTTTCGCGCCTTCGATGAAGGGGTCGCCTATCGTTTCAGCGCCCAGCAGTCTGGCAAGAGTGCCCTCACCTCTGAGCAGGCCGAATTTAACTTCGCCAAAGGTGCCTTCGCCTACTTCCCCTTCGAGAAAAAGTTTGCCAGCGCCACCCAGCCCAGATTCACTCCCATTGCCGTCAAGGGGATAGACAAGGACGAGCTAGGTAGCCTACCAGCCCTGTTTGTGGTCAATGGCGTCAATGTACTGCTGACAGAGACAGATCTGCAGAGCTATCCCGGTCTCTGGCTAAGGGGCAAAGGTGATGGCAATGTCTATGGTGTGCACCCATTTGAGCTGGATAAAGATGAGCAGTACACAAAGGACTATGGCGTGGTCAGTAAGTCTCGCAGCTATCCCTGGCGCATCCTGGCCATCGCCCGTAGCGACGCAGACCTGCTCGACAACCAGATGAGCTACACCCTGGCCGAGCCGTCACGCATCGAAGACACCTCGTGGATCAAACCCGGCAAGATCGCCTGGGACTGGTATAACGAGAACAACCTCAAGGGGGTCGACTTCAAGGCGGGGATCAACACAGAGACCTACCAATACTACGCCGATTTTGCCGCCGACTTTGGTATCGAAAACATCCTTATCGACGATGGCTGGTCATCACAGGAAGATGTGCTTACCGTGCTGCCAGGCATAGACATGCAGGCGATCATCGCCCATGCCAAGGAAAAAGGTGTCGGGGTGCAGCTCTGGGTGCCCTACTCGGCGCTGGACAAGAACCTGGAAGAGGCGTTTAAACTCTACGCAAAATGGGGGATCAACGGCGTCAAGATAGACTTCATGGACAGCGACAGCATCAAGCGGGTGGATTTCTACTGGCGCGCCGCTGCCATGGCCGCCAAATATAAGTTAATGGTCAACTTCCATGGATCCTACAAGCCTGCTGGGATCCACAGAACCTACCCCAACGTGATGACCCGCGAAGGGGTTAGAGGACTGGAAAATAACAAATGGTCTGAGGTAACCTCGACCCACAACCTGCATCTGCCCTTCATTCGCATGATAGCTGGCCCGCTGGATTACACCCCGGGCGCCATGGCCAATGCCCAGCAGAAGAACTTCAACAAGGTCTGGTCTCGTCCCATGAGCCTCACCACCCGGGCGCAGCAGATCGCCATGTATGTGATCTACGAGAGCCCGCTGCAGATGCTCGCCGACACTCCCACCAGCTACCGCGCCGAGCCTGAGATCCCGCGCTTTATCGCCGCCATTCCTACGGTATGGGATGACTTTAAGGTGCTGCATGCCAGCATAGGCGAGTATTTCACCATAGCGCGCCGCGCGGGTGATAACTGGTACATAGGCGCCATGACCAATACCCAGGCGAGAAGCCAGCGGATCAACCTGGATTTCCTCGGAGATGGTGAGTATGAGATGCAGCTGCTGCAAGATGGCATCAACGCGGGTAACTTCGCCGAAGACTATAAGCTGATCAAGAAAACCGTTACCAAGGGCGACAGCCTAGATCTCAACATGGCGGCCAACGGCGGCTATGCCATACAGCTGATCAAACGTTAAACGCCCCACTCCAAGGGTCTGAGTCGCTTAAGTTTCCATGCGTTCAGGCCCTTACCTATGCCCTTGCTTAGGCCCTTATCTCTTGCTCAGATTCTTATTTAGGCGCTTATTTAGGCTTTTGCCTTAGCCGCGGTTCTAGTCGCAGTCTTTTTCGCCCCGCTAGCCTTGCCTTTAGCACCCGTCGCCGTGCCGCGTCGATTACCATAGCCACGCTTCTTAAACGAACGCTTAGGCGCTTCGACACCTTGCAAGGCCTTGGGCAGCTGGGCACCGGCCTGCATGATAAGCCCATTGAGCGACTCGACTAGCGGCGCCATGAAGCTTAGGTACTTGGCCTCTTTACGGCTGATGGCATCCAGGTGACTCTCCCACAGCGCCGTCATATCAGGCGTGGTGGCAGATTCGGGCAGGCTGTTGATGAGGCCGCGCCCGACCGCGGTCGAGACGATAGACTTCCCCTGGCGGGCCAGAAAACCACGCTTGAACAGCAACTCAATGATCCCGGCGCGGGTTGCCTCCGTGCCCAGACCGTCGGTTTCCTTGAGGATCTTACGGATCTCTGGGTTAGTCACATAGCGGCTGATCCCCGTCATGGCGCTCAGCAGGGTGGCATCGGTAAAGGCCTTGGGAGGCTGGGTCTGCTTCTCGATAAGCTCTCCCTGGCCAGAGTGCAGCATCTGCCCCTTATGTAGCGGCGGCAGCTGGGCCAGGGCCTCGTCGCCCTCGCCGTCGGCCTTGTCATCGCTGCGCTTAGGGAACAGCTGTTTCCAGCCGGGGGCGATCTCCTGTTTGGCCTTGGTGTGAAAATGGCCGCCGGCGATCTCCACCTCGACCTGAGTCTCATGGTAACGATAGACGGGGTAAAACTGCGCCAGATATTGACGGGCCAGTTGCAGGTAGATCTGTTTCTCAGCCTGACTCAGGGCACTCAGGTTGGCCACCTTCTCGGTGGGCACTATGGCGTGGTGGGCATCCACCTTGGCATCGTTCCAGGCCTTGGAGACTATCTTAAGATCCGGCGCGGCGCACTGGGCGGTGAGTTCGCCTGCTCCCTTGAGCACGGCATCGATCACCCTGGGGGCCAGGGCCAGCTGCTCCTTGGGCAGATAACGGCTATCGGAGCGCGGATAGGTGATCAGCTTATGTTTCTCATACAATGACTGACAGGTATCGAGCACCGTCTTGGCGCTCATGCCGAATCGCTTCGCCGCATCTATCTGCAGCGACGACAGGTTATAGGGTAAGGGTTGCCCCTGCTGCTTATCTTTGGCCTGCAGATCCGTCACCTTGGCGGGCTGCTCTGTGATCCGCCCCACCACGTTTTCCGCCAGACGGCGCGACAGCACCCGCCCCTCCTCATCCATGTAGGGCTGACAGGCCTCACTGGGCTGCCACTTAGCCTTAAAATGCGCCTGCTCTTGGGTATAGAGATTGGCCAGCACCTCATAGAAAGGCTTGCTGACGAAATTCACAATGGCCTCATCGCGGCGCACCACCAGGCCCAACAGGGGCGTCTGCACTCGACCGACAGAGAGCACCCCCTGATAGCCCACCTTACGGCCCTGCAGCGTATAGGCGCGGGTCATGTTCATGCCATAAAGCCAGTCGGCGCGAGAACGCGCCAAGGCCGAGGTCGACAGGGGGATAAACTCTCGGTTGCTACGCAGCTGCCCCAAGGCCCGTTTAACGGCCTGGGGATTGAGGTCGCTCACCAGCAGGCGCTGGGTCTGTTCTAGCTTGTCGCCCTTGACCCCGAGATAGGCGATCACCTCATCCACCAGCAGCTGACCTTCACGGTCAGGGTCCCCGGCGTTCACCAACTGACTGGCCTGCTTGACCAATTTTCTCAGCACACTGAGCTGACCACGGGTCTTGCTCTTGGGGGTCATCTTCCACTGCTGCGGCACTATGGGAAGATGGTCGAACGACCAGGACTTGAAGGCGGGATCATAGCTGTCGGGCTCGGCCTGCTCCAGCAGGTGCCCTATGCACCAGGAGACGGTATCGCCATTGGCCGCCGTGATATAGCCCTCGCCCTTCTTGTGGGGTTTAGGTAACACATCGGCGATTGCCCGCCCGAGACTGGGCTTCTCTGCTATGTATAGGATCATGCTGACATCAATTACTGTATAAATTAACAGTAACTTTAAACCACTCGCGGCCTTGGCGCAAATAGGAAAGGCAATCTCATGCTTACGTGTAAATTTAGTTGAGAACTATTCTCATTAATAGCTAGTCTAAGGGCTATTCACGGAGGCCGATATGCACACACGACTCAAGACCCCACAACGACCCGAACGCCTACTGATTTACGCCACGCTGATGACGACGGCGCTGCTGTTACTCTCGCTGTCATCCTCCCTCTTTCCCTGGCGCCTGGATCCCTTGGTGCAATTTAGCCTGCTGCTGTTGCTAAGCTGCGCCGGCACCCTGTTTGCCCTCGCCCGCCATGGCGCGCACCATAGACCGGCCCTTGGACTGCTATTCGGCCTCTGGCTAATGGTATGGGTAAGCCAGGGTTTGCTCATGCCGGTGTGATCGCTAACCTGCGCTTGCCCCTCTAAGCTAAAACTTAGCTCTTCCGCGGCCGCGGCCCCTGCCACAGCCACAGCCACAGCCGTGCATTCGATGCGACTGCCATCTGGCCACAAAAAAAGGCGCCTCCCAGGAAACGCCCTATCGCAATGCCAAGACATTTTAGGTCTTTAACTTGCCCAGCTGCTGGTGTTGCTGCTCTACCAGGCCCGCCAGGCTGGCACTGCTCTGCTGGGCCTCGTCGGCGAGTCTCGCCAGCTCGGAGGCGGAATCAGAGATACCTGTGATGTTACGGCTGACCTCTTCGGTCACGGCACTCTGCTCCTCGGCGGCGGTGGCGATATGGGTCACCTGGCTGGAGACCTCCTGAATTTGATTCACTATGGTATTGAGTGAACTCAGAGCCGATTCTGTCTGGGCCACGGCGCGCTGGGCACCATCCACCCCTTGGTCGATGATCTGCGAGGCACTGTTGACCTCGCGCTGCAGCGCCTCGATCAACTTGCCTATCTCATCGGTCGAACTCTGGGTCTTGGAGGCCAGCGCGCGCACCTCATCGGCGACCACGGCGAAGCCCCGGCCTTGTTCACCGGCGCGGGCGGCCTCGATGGCGGCGTTAAGCGCCAGCAGATTGGTCTGCTCGGCAATGGCGCTGATCACCTCGAGGATCTTGCTGATGTTGGTGCTGCTTTCCGCCACCTTACCCACGGCCTCCTTAGCCAGCAGGGATTCTTGAGACATATGAGTCACATAGCCCATGGCCTGGCTCAGGCTGTCTTCACCTGCCTTGACGTTGAGGGTCATCGCCTCGGTCTCCGACGCCGTCTGCTCAGACGCCTTGGCCACCTCGAGCGCGGTGGCGCTCATCTCATTAACCGCAGTTACCACACTCTCGATATCACTGTACTGACGATTGACGCTGTTGTGGGTCTGCTGGGCTATCTCCGCCGCCACCTGACTCTCGGCCTGCGAGCGTGACGCCAGCTCCTTAAGCTCGCCGATCAGCAGCCTCAACTTATTGATAAAGCCGTTGATGCCACCGCCCAAGGCGATGAGTTCGGCGTGGGACTCCACTGTGACCTGCTGGGTCAGATCCCCCTCGGCGCTGGCTAAGTTCTCCACCCGGCTCTGAATCACCTTGAGCGGCGCGACAATAGAGCGGATCACCAGGCCGATGGTAACCACGGCGATCAGTGAGACGATGACGCCTACGATCAGCAGCAGGCTGCCCAGAGAGCTGGCCATGGCGGACATCGCCTGATCCATGGCATTCGCCGCCTGATAGGCGTCGGCCTTGGCCACCTCAATCACCAGCGACCACTGCGCCTTGGCGAGCGGGATCTCGATGGGATAGGCGACTATGATGTTATCCCCCTGCTCCAGGTAACCGCCCAGGCGATGCAGCCCGGTCAACTGACTGGCAAGTGACGGGGCGATAGACTCGCCCAGTGGACGCGCCTTCTTATCATAGTGGCTGGCCGCCACCACTAAGCCCTTCTGGCTCAGCAGGGTCACCTTTGCCTTACCTTGATACAGGCTGGCCGAGAGCTCGTCGATCAGCTTCTGAAACACAGGCAGATTAACGTCCACGCCGATTACGCCGCGAAAGCTGCCGTTCACCACCACAGGCACGGTCAAGGAGGTCATCAGCGCCGTGTTGCCCGGGCTGATCTCATATAGGTAGGGCTCCATCAGGCAAGGCTGCTTAGTGTCCTTGGCGCACAGGTACCATTCGGCCTCGCGTACGCCAAACTCCTTGAGGGTAGCATCATACTTCTCGCTGGCGTCATCCACCTGTTGATGCTCGACGCTGCCATCGTCGCTGCGGG
Organism: Shewanella sp. KCT; assembly: GCF_007636505.1. Taxonomy (NCBI): domain Bacteria; kingdom Pseudomonadati; phylum Pseudomonadota; class Gammaproteobacteria; order Alteromonadales; family Shewanellaceae; genus Shewanella; species Shewanella sp. KCT. The sequence goes on along the minus strand of NZ_LVDJ01000027.1, from coordinate 6,320 downwards.
TATAATAGATCTCCAGGGTTCCCACCTCGGGTACGCTGTGGCTACTCTGCTGGGTATAATCGCCGTCGCGGCCATCGTAGCCGTTGGGCTCGAACTGGGCATACATAGAAGAGAGCTGGCTGTTCTTTCGCAGCACGCCGGCCACCGACTCCTCTACCCCTTCCCGAGATAACGGCTGGCTAGCCGCGCTCTGCTCTATCATGCCGGCAAACGAAAAGGGGATTCGATAGGCCTCGTTGATAAAGCCCGCCACCCGCTCGCCGTACTCGCCGGCCCGTGCGCTGAGGCGCTGGCGGGTCTCATCATGCAAAGCGCTTTGCACCTGGCCTGCCAGCTGGGCATTTTTATCACTGAGCGACCACCAGAGGCTAAAGGAGAGGATGGCGACTATGATCAAAAATAGCGCTGAGGTGATCCAAAGCAACTTAGTACTGATGGACAAGTGTTTCATTTATCACTCCTAGGGATGACGGCAGGCTCGAGGCTTAATACTTTCACTCATTAAACATAGCACTAAAGCATTAAAACACCATGCTATCAGGTATTTAATTGCTCTCGCATGGGAAGATATGTAGCAAAATGCCCCATAAAAAAACCGACCACTCCCATAAAAAAACCGACCACTAGGGGTCGGTTTTTAGCTAACGCATGGGGCCAGTTTTTAGCTGACGCATGTGCTATCCCTTAGGGATGACAGACGTTATGTAGCTCTAAATTAGTGCCGATATCCTTGATGCGATTAGCCTTGGCATCGTCGTTACGCAGCTGGGTCAGGTGATCCAGATAGGCCTGATCCACGTCGTTGGTAATATAATTGCCGTCGAATACTGAGGTCTCGAAACGTTTGATATCCGGGTTCTGCTGACGTACGGCTTCGATCAGATCTTGCAGATCCTGGAAGATGATGCCATCGGCACCAATCAGCTTGTTGATCTCTTCCGCGTCGCGACCATGGGCGATCAGCTCGCTCGAGGTCGGCATGTCGATACCATAGACGTTAGGGAAACGGATCTCAGGGGCCGCCGAGGCGAAGTAAACCTTCTTGGCACCGGCTTCGCGGGCCATCTCGATGATCTGCTCTGAGGTAGTACCGCGCACGATAGAGTCATCCACCAGCAGCACGTTCTTGCCCTTAAACTCGGCGTTGATGGCGTTTAGCTTGCGGCGAACCGACTTCTTACGCTCCTGCTGACCGGGCATGATGAAGGTACGTCCTATATAACGATTCTTCACGAAGCCCTGACGGTATGGCAGGTCCAGGTTACGGGCGATCTCTAGGGCGATATCGCATGAAGTTTCAGGGATCGGGATCACCACGTCGATATCGTGATCTTCCCACTCTTTCTTGATCTTCTCACCCAACATGGTGCCCATGTTGACGCGGCTGCCGTAGACAGACACCTTGTCGATGGTCGAGTCTGGACGGGCGAAGTAAACGTATTCGAAGATACAAGGTGAATAGCTTGGCGACTGGGCGCACTGACGGGTATAGAGCTGACCATCTAACGAGATATAGATGGCTTCGCCTGGAGCGACATCACGTACCGTCTCGAAACCTACGGCGTCTAACGCCACACTCTCAGAGGCCACCATATATTCGGTGCCCTGCTCTGTCTCGTTCTTACCCAATACCAGTGGACGAATGCCGTAAGGGTCACGAAACGCCACCAGACCCTGGCCGATGATCATCGCCGCCACGGCGTAAGCGCCACGTGTCAGCTCGTGTACCTTAGTGACCGCCTCAAACACCTCGTCGGCAGTGAGGTACTGGCTCTTGGTGTGTTGTAACTCGTCGGCCAACAGGTTAAGCAGGACTTCAGAATCTGAGGTGGTGTTCACATGACGACGTTGCTTCACCAGACGCTCGTGCAGCTCGACCGTGTTGGTCAGGTTGCCATTGTGCGCCAGAGAGATCCCGAAAGGAGAGTTAACATAGAAAGGTTGCGCCTCAGACGCGCTCGAGCTACCCGCAGTTGGGTAACGCACGTGACCTATGCCGGCGGTGCCCTGCAGGCGCTGCATATGCTTAGGTTCAAATACGTCTTTTACCAGACCATTGGCCTTACGCAATCTAAACGCATTGCCATCAACGGTGACAATGCCCGCGGCGTCTTGGCCACGATGCTGTAGCACTGTGAGTGCATCATAGATTGTCTGATTAACCGATGTTCGGCCAACTATTCCGACGATACCACACATGGGTAGGTTTCCTCATTTTAAGATGTTCTGATAATTATTATCTGCGGCCATGACCTGAGGTTAAGGCACGCCTATGCTTACGCATTCTTATATTTTAGGTACAAAGCTTGAGGTGTTTTCCACGTAGTCAAAGAACCACTGGATAACCACACCGAATTCGGGAACCAGTTGCGAGCTGGCCCACCAGTCTGTCTTGGGCGCCCCGGTAAAGGCGTCCAGGAAAAAGAGTATCGCGCTAACGATGAGTGCACCGCGCAGGGCGCCAAAACAGAGGCCCAACACCCTGTCTGTGCCAGACAGGCCCGTCTTGACCACAAGTTGGCCGATAAGGTAATTGACTAAGGCACCGAGAATAAGGGTCGAGATGAACAGGATGGCGATGGCGATGCCATTACGCACCATTTCATCTTGCATCTGGGTCAGGTAGACGGCGAGATCTTCATAAAATTGACTCGCCACGAAGAAGGCGGCAAACCAGACCACGAGTGACATGGCTTCCTTAACGAAACCACGAAGCAGACTAATTAAAGTCGAGATTGCGATAACCGCAATAATGGCATAATCGATCCAAACCATTGAATAAGGTGATCCAGCATTAGCATTAAGACGGCGGGATTTTACCAGAGACTGAAGACATTCTCACCCCCTAGCCTGATTTAAAAGTGATTTAGTTTATCCGCAATTACGGACACTGAGTTCTGCCCTAAAGCCATTTTGGCCAGAACCCACAAACAGAAACGCCCAGGACGAAGCCTGGGCGTATGATCAAATGAGCTGGGTCACAGCAGTGGGTTATAATCGACCACCGCCGACTTGAGGCCGGTAAACTTATCCAGCTTGGTCTGCAACTTCTGTAGCTTGCTCTTGGAGATATCCGGGCCGACGAACACCTTAGTCAGCTGACCATCCACCGGCTTTTTCGGCACCGTATAGGCGCGGTAGCCCTCGCCTCGCAGTCGCTTGACCAGGGCGTTAACATTATCGGCATTCTTAAAGCTGCCCAGTTGCAGGGTATAGGCCGAGCTTGCGACCTCAACCTTAGATTCAGTCGCCTTAGCTTGCGTGACTTTCGCTGGGGTTTGCCTAACTTCACTGGTTTTAGCTTCACTGGTTTTAGACTCGCTGGTTTTAGCTTCGTCAGTATTAGAGGCGTCCGTTTTCGACTGCACGCCGTCATTGCTCCCCTGCTGCTCGGCTGAGGCTTGGCTGGCGCTATCATTCTGGGCGCTCACCTGCTGGTCGAACTGAGCCTGCTGCTCACTCAGGTCGATGGCCGTAATGCTCTCCTGCTCTTCGAGGCGAGACTCGGCCTGGGGCCGCAGTGGGATCTCGGCAAACTGCTCTTCCTGATGCTGCTTCTTCCCATCTAAGATATCGGGCAAAAAGATCACCCCCAGGGCCACCAAGACTATGATGCCCACCAGACGGTTTTGAAACTGGCTCGATACCTTCTCTTGTTTGACTTCTACTTCATCCACCTGCATTTAACTTAGGTCCAATTGCTTAAACTCTGCCACAGTGTAAAAGGAGCCAAACACAATTACCACATCGGATTGGCCAATCTCTGGCTTTAACGCCCGGTATGCCTGCTCAACCGAGGCAAACCCATAGGCAGCTTTGTCGCCACTCAGATAGCTGAGCAGATCTTGCGCCTTGGCGCTGCGCTCACAGTTAAGGTCCGTCAGATACCAGGCGTGGATCTGATCTTCGAGCAGGCCAAGCACGGTGCGGCAATCCTTATCTTTTAACATGCCGCACAGGGCGAATATACGCTTACCCTTGTAAGCCTCGAGTCGCTGGGCCAGATAGGCCGCCGCATGGGGATTATGAGCCACATCTAAGATGATCTTAGGCTGCTCGCTGACCACCTCCAGACGACCGGTTAACTTAGCCCCGCTTAGCCCGGCATCAATAAATGTGCGAGCCGCTTCTGTCACAAACTGTTCTGCCAGCAATTGCTGCACCACAGCCAGGGCGGTTGCCGCATTGGCTAAGGGTAAGGTTGGCAGTGGCAAGCCAGACAATGAAAATTGGGGCACAGACGATTGAGGCATATCACCTAGCTCAAAACACCACTCAGTCTCGCTCGCCTGGTAGCTAAATTCGTGATTCACCCTTACCATCTTGGCGCCGATAGACTCGGCGTACTCAACAACGCTTACCGGCAAGTCTGGGTCGCCTATCACCACGGGACGGCCCGCGCGCATGATCCCCGCCTTCTCGCGGCCCACCAATGCCCGGGTATCGCCCAGGTATTCCTGATGGTCGATGTCGATGGCGGTGATCACCGCGATATCGGCATCGATAATATTGGTGGCATCCAGGCGTCCACCCAGCCCCACCTCGAGTAACACGAGATCCAGCTTCGCCTGCTTAAACAGGTAGAGTCCGGCCAGGGTGGCATATTCGAAGAAGGTCAGCGAGGTGTCGCCGCGTGCGGCATCTATGGCACAGAAGGCCTCGATAAGCGCCTCGTCGCTGGCATCCACCCCGTCGATGCGTACCCGCTCATTGTATTTGAGCATGTGGGGCGAGCTGTAGACACCGACGCGCTGGCCGGCTTCTCTCATGATGGCTTCTATCATGGCGCAGGTGGTTCCCTTGCCATTGGTGCCGGCAACGGTCACCACCTTGGTGCCCTCGAGGCTGTCCAGTGCCATGACCTTGGCAACGGCCGCGACACGGCCAAGGCCCATATCTATCTCTGTGGGATGGATAGCCATCAGGTGGTTCAGCCAGTCGTTAAGGCCAGATTGTGCGTTGGGTACAGGCGTCATATCAGAATCTTTTTAATCTTTGTTAATCAGATATTTAGTTTGGTTTAATCGAGCATAAACAGTGGCCCCAGGGCCAGCTTAGGTAAGGCATAGTGCTCGGGATAGGTCACATCCACCAGATAGAGGCCGTTAGGTTTGGCGGTCGCCGCCGCCTGAGTGCGATCCTTCAGCGCCAGCAGATCCTTAATCCAGCTCACAGGTTGGCGACTATAACCCACCTCGAGCAGGGAGCCGACGATATTACGCACCATGTGATGCAAGAAGGCGTTAGCCTTAATGTCGACACAGATATACATGCCCTGACGGGTCACATTGACCTCGTGAACACAGCGAAATGGGGTGTTTGACTGGCATTGAATGGCGCGAAAGCTGGTAAAGTCCTGCTCACCCAGCAGATACTGGGCCGCCTCATGCATCTTGCTCTCATCGATCTGCCCCGGATAGTGGCTCACGCCAGAGCGGAGAATGCCGGGTCTAAACTGATGGTTATAGATCATGTAGCGATAACGGCGGGCGGTGGCGGTAAAGCGGGCGTGGAACTCGTCATCCACATCCTTGGCCCAGCGCACGGCGATATCATCCGGCAGGTTGACATTGACCCCTAATGTCCAGGCACTCTCTTTACGCACGGCATTGGTCTCGAAATGCACCACCTGACCCGTGGCATGAACGCCCGCGTCGGTACGTCCGGCGCATTGAATCGAAATAGGTTCGTTGGCAACGAAAGATAGGGCTCTCTCGAGCTGGGCTTGTACCGAGTCCACCTCGGCCTGACGTTGCCAGCCAAAATAACGGCTGCCATCATATTCGATACCTAATGCTACGCGCATGAAATACCTGTCCTCATGTTTAATTACTCACGTTTAAATAAATCTGTTCGCTAGGCGGCGGATTCTAGCACAAGCTAGGTGTTAACTGGATAGTAAATGGCACGTTAACTTGATAGTTAAGGAGATAGTTAAGGAGATAGTTAAGTAGAGAGTCAACTATCCCGATAGTTACCGACCTGGCTCGCCGCCATAGTAAAAATCCACCTGCATAGCAGGTGGCTTTGCTTTTGAGGCACCCTATAAGGGTGCCTTTGGATGTTATGAAAGCTCAAGTTGTTGCTGACGTTCTGCATCTTCTTTAGCTTTTCTATCCTGATGCTTTACGTATCTTCTAATTATCTCTTCGTTGGCACCAACTGAATCTACAAAATATCCTCTCTGCCAGAAATGGTTACCCCATAACTTCTTCTTTCGTAAGTATGGAAATTTATTAAATAACCTTATCGCCGTACGACCTTTCAAAGTCCCCATTAGCTCTGAAACACTCAAGCTTGGAGGAGTTCTTACCACAAGA
>NZ_LVDJ01000026.1:0-18816 GCF_007636505.1 Shewanella sp. KCT | reverse complement strand
GCAAACAGATGCCTTATGTGGCGTGATATTTAAGCATCAATGGATGCGGCCAAGCAGTTAAAAATTAAGGGTATTTCTGAAATATTTTAGCATCAATGGATGCGAGGAATATTGACATCAGGACTTGAGCCAACATCAATGAAATTGATTAAATCAGAAGTTTGAGTTCGATACAAGTAGCAGGGGTATCTAGGTTGCGCGATTTTCAACGAGTGTTAAGGGAGGTTTAAAGGTGGTTCAAAACCTTCCGAACTTAGATTTTCAAAACCCTGCGACCCGCGACCGTATTCAAAACCAACCGTTCCCATTTTCAAAATCAAGCGGCGCGCTACAGCTTTTTTGTACATTCCTTTAACAATTCTGTTCGACCTTAGTCTAGTTTGCAAGCCTATGAAAATTATAGGTTTACGCCAGCGTCAACTTTGATCTTATTGTTTTGTAACGAAAATGTTTTAATTTGCGCTCAGGTTGACGCTGGCGTTAGACCAAAGTCGCGATTGTCCTAATGACTGCGCTTGCTAGATTAATCCATGACTTAATAATAATCAGCACAGGGGAGTCGCAATGGCTTTTGAAAATAACGAAAAGGCAGAAGGTTACTGGCGTGAAAATTTACGTCTAGTGCTCGGACTGCTAGCAATTTGGGCTGCAGTGTCATTTGGCTGCGGTATTTTATTGGTCGATGTACTCAATGAGATCCATTTCATGGGCTTCAAACTGGGCTTCTGGTTTGCTCAGCAGGGGGCCATGTATGTATTCGTTGCACTGATTTTTGTCTACGTGGCGAAAGCCAATGCGCTGGACAAAAAATACAATGTTCATGAAGACTAAGGAGCAATGAGATGGATGTTCAAACGTTAACCTATTTGATAGTGGGCTTTACCTTTGCCCTCTATATCGGCATTGCGATCTGGTCTCGCGCCGGCTCAACCAAAGAGTTCTATGTTGCTGGCGGTGGCGTACACCCTGTGATGAATGGTATGGCCACCGCGGCAGACTGGATGTCGGCGGCGTCTTTTATTTCACTGGCGGGTATCGTCTCCTTCGTCGGTTATGACGGTTCCGTCTACCTGATGGGCTGGACTGGCGGTTATGTGCTGCTCGCGCTCTGTATGGCACCTTACCTACGTAAGTTTGGCAAGTTTACCGTGCCCGACTTTATCGGTGATCGTTACTACTCCCAGGCGGCCCGTACCGTTGCGGTAGTCTGTGCCATCTTCATCTGTTTCACCTACATCGCCGGTCAGATGCGCGGTGTGGGCGTGGTATTCTCACGCTTCTTGGAAGTAGAGGTCGATACCGGCGTTTATATCGGGATGGCCGTGGTCTTCTTCTACGCAGTACTCGGCGGCATGAAGGGCATTACCTATACCCAGGTGGCTCAGTACTGTGTATTGATCTTCGCCTTCATGGTTCCAGCCATCTTCATCTCTGTGATGATGACAGGCCATATCCTGCCGCAGCTTGGCTTCGGTGCCGAGTTGGTGGATGCCGCGGGCAATGGCACCGGCACCTATCTGCTTGAGAAGCTCGACGGTCTGTCTGCTCAGCTTGGCTTCTCTCAGTACACCGAGGGCTCTAAGGGGATGATCGACGTATTCTTCATCACGGGCGCACTTATGTTCGGTACTGCGGGTCTGCCACACGTTATCGTTCGCTTCTTCACCGTGCCTAAGGTAAAAGATGCACGTGTCTCAGCCGGTTGGGCATTGGTGTTTATCGCCATCATGTACACCACTATTCCTGCACTGGCCGCCTTCTCTCGCGTGAACATGATTGAGACAATCAATGGTCCTGAGTCAACGGGTGTGGCTTATGAAACGGCGCCAGATTGGATCAAGAACTGGGAGAAGACAGGTCTGATCAAGTGGGACGATAAGAACAACGACGGCAAGATCTACTATGCCAAGGGTGAAACCAATGAGATGAAGATCGACCGCGACATCATGGTACTGGCTACCCCTGAGATCGCTAATCTTCCAGCATGGGTGATCGCACTGGTTGCGGCAGGTGGTCTGGCGGCGGCGCTGTCAACTTCTGCGGGTCTGCTACTGGTTATTTCAACGTCGGTATCGCACGACCTGTTGAAGAAGAACTTCATGCCGGATATCTCGGATAAGCAGGAGCTGCTCTATGCCCGTATCGCTGCGGCGCTTGGTATCGTCATGGCGGGTTACTTCGGTATCAATCCTCCAGGCTTCGTAGCGGCCGTGGTGGCAATCGCCTTCGGTCTGGCGGCATCGTCACTCTTCCCGGCGATCATCATGGGTATCTTCTCTCGTACCATGAATAAAGAGGGCGCCATTGCTGGTATGGTGACGGGTCTGCTGTTCTCGGCAAGCTACATCATCTACTTCAAGTTTGTGAACCCAGGTGATAACAACGCGGCGAACTGGTTGTTTGGTATCTCGCCAGAAGGTATAGGTATGCTGGGGATGATCATCAACTTCGCGGTAGCCTTTATCGTCAGCAAGGTAACGGCTGCGGTACCACAGAATGTGGTTGATATGGTGGAATCAATCCGCTTCCCTAAGGGAGCCGGTGAGGCCCACGACCACTAAGTTGATAAACTTATCGACCTAGGGAGCGCAATGCGCTCCCTTTTTTATTTCATATCTTATTGATTTACCTTTTGCTTATCTGGCAGTCTCAGGGTTTGTGTTTAGAGTTTATGTTTGGCGTTTTCGGGGGAGTAGGGGTGAGTAACTATCAATTATCTGTGGCGACCTTTAATAAGCTGGCGCGCCAGTATCAGGATAAATATATGCAGATGCCGCTCTACGAGCCCACCTATGCTCGCTTGAGTGAGTTACTCGGCAAGCAAGACAAGGTGCTGGAGCTTGCCTGCGGCCCGGGTAACATCGCCCGCTATCTGTTAGCGCGTCATCCTCAGCTTGATTATTTGGGGACAGATCTGGCGCCGCAGATGGTGAGCCTGGCAAGAGAGAATAATCCCACCGGCAAGTTTGAGGTGATGGACTGCCTGGCTATCGACAGTTTAACTAAGATGTTTGATGCCATAGTGTGTGGATTTTGCTTGCCTTACCTCAATAAAGAGGAGGCCAAGGCCTTGATCCAGGCGATGGCAAGAAGGCTGAATGCTGGTGGGCTGCTCTATTTGAGCACCATGGAGGGCGATTATGCCGCCTCAAAGCTGCAGACCTCAAGCAGCGGCGATCAGGCCTTCATCTATTATCACTGCGGCGAGTGGCTCAGCGCTGAGCTGAGTTCGGCAGGTTTTGAGCTGCTAAGCTGCCATCGTCAGGACTATCCCGAGCGGGGCGATGTGGATCTCTTCATCATTGCCAGGCGGCGTTAGGGAATCGGCTGGCCTTTAGTCGTATAGCAAGAGTTTGTTTGTTAAGGCTATAGTGAATAGAACGGCCGATGCTTGGCGAGATTATAGGGCGAGATGCCGACCATAACGTAAGAGGGAGATCATGGACGCGAGCGAACTGCAACCTATTACCCAATTTCTTGGCCAGCTGACGCCCTTTGACAGCCTATCTGAGCAGACTCTGGAGCGTTGCTGCCGCGCCCTCACCGTCGGTTATTACAGCCGCTCCTCCGTCTATGTCCCGCTGGATGCCGACAACCCCCAGCTCTATATCGTCCGCAGCGGTGCCTTCGAGGTGCGCGGCGAAGATGGCGATCTCATTGACCGTCTCGGTGACGGCGATTTCTTCGGTTTTCCCTCGCTGCTTTCCGGTGAGATGGTGAGTAACAGAGTACAGATCCTCGAAGATGGCCTGGTGTACCACCTGGACCCGGAAACCTTTAATCAACTGAGAAGCGAGAGCCGCGAGTTCGATCGCTTCTTTAACCGCGCCTTCGCCAAGCGACTGCGCCATCAGGGGCGATTCAAGGCCAAGGAGCTTGGCTCCACCAACAGAGTCAGCAGCCTGATGTCCAAGCAGCCCCTGTGTCTGGATATCAATGCCAGTGTCAGCGACGCCGCCCGCTTGATGCGGGATAACCGGGTCTCCTCGGTACTTATCATAGATAACCATAAGCTTGCGGGGATCCTCACCGACAGGGATCTGCGTAACCGCGTGCTGGCCGAGTCCCTCGACGGCAGCCTACCTGTGCACCAGGCGATGACGGTAACCCCGACCACCCTGAGCGCCAATGCCCTGGTGTTCGAGGCCATGTTGTTGATGAGCCAGCACAACATTCACCATCTGCCTATCATGGACGAGGGACACCCCATAGGGGTGATCACCAGCACCGATATTTTGCGGGGCCAGAGCTCGCAGCCCTTGCTGCTGATCGGCGAGATAGAGCGTCAGCATGATCTCGAGAGCCTGATCCATGTCTCCAAGCAGATCCCGCTGTTGCTGCAAAACCTCATCAGCGCCGATGCCAGGGCCGAGGAGATAGGCAGGGTGCTGACCTCGGTAACCGATGCCTTGACCCGGCGGCTGATCGTGCTCAATCAGCAGATTCTTGGTCAGGCGCCCATGCCATTTTGCTGGCTGGCATTTGGCTCTCAGGGGCGGCAGGATCAGGCGGCCTGCTCGGATCAGGATAACGGCCTCTTGCTGGCACATGAGATGGACGAGCATGCCCAGGGGTATTTCGAGGCCCTGACCAAGGCGGTCTGCGCCGGACTGGATCGCTGCGGTTATGTCTATTGCCCTGGGGATATCATGGCGCAGAACCCCAAATGGCGAATGACGCTGGCTCAGTGGCAACAGAAGTTTGCCAACTGGGTCGAGCACCCCGAGCCCAAGGCCTTGATGCACGCCAGCATCTTTTTCGATATGCGCTGCGTCTATGGCCCGTCGAGCCTGTTTGAAGGGCTGCAGTCTCAGGTGCTGGAATCCACCAAGGATAACGATATCTTCCTCGCGGGTATGGCGGGCAACGCATTGCAGGTGTCGCCGCCGCTGGGCTTTTTCAAGAAGTTTGTCCTGGAGCGTGACGGCCAGGAGGTGAAGGGGATCGATCTCAAGCACAAGGGCAGCGCGCTTATCAACGATATCGCTAGAGTCTACGCCCTGTCGGCGGGCATTAGCGAGGTGAATACCGCCAAGCGCATTCGCCTGCTGATGGAGCAGAACATCATCAATCGCAAAGATGCCCTGAATCTCGCCGATGCCCACGAGTTTATCGCCCACATGCGCCTGTCCAATCAGGGCTATCAGTATACCCATAACCAGCCCCTCACGAACTATTTGATGCCACAACAGCTCTCCTCCCTGGTGCGTCATCAGCTGCGCGACGCCTTCAAGGTGGTGCATGACGCGCAGGCGGGTCTAAAACTTAAATTTACCCGGAGCTTCTAGGTGCTGGCAGGAATTAAGGTCAGATCGCAGCTCTGTTGGCGAGCCCTGATGGCAAAAGATGCCGGGCTCAAGGTCTATCAGCAGGCGCTGATGCCGGTTATCAATAAGCCATTTGTGGAGGTGGAGCTGCTTGCCATAGATCTCGAGATGACGGGACTCAATGCCAGCTTCGATCAGATCTTGAGTATCGGCGTGGTGCCTATCCGCCAGGGGCAGCTTATTCTCAGTGAGGCGCAGCATAAGCTGGTGCAGATTGAGGGCAGTGTCGGCCAGAGCGCCACTATACACGGCATCTTAGATACCCATCTGGATTCGGCCTTGACCCCTGAACAGGCGATGGCCTGGTTTTTATCCGTGAGTGAGGGCAAGGTGTTGGTAGCCCACCATGCGCCGCTGGATCTCGCCTTCTTACAATCTGGGCTGCAGGCCTGTTTGGGAGAGAAGCCGCGCCTGCTCGCCATAGATACCCTGTTGCTCGAGAAGCAGCGCCTGCTGAGACAACAGGAACATCTGCAAGAGGGCAGTCTTCGCCTGGGGCGCAGCCGCGCCCGATATGGTCTGCCCGTGTATGCGGCTCATAACGCGCTCATCGACGCGCTGGCCTGCGGCGAGTTGCTGCTGGCACAGGTGGCGGCCATGGGCGGCGCAACTAAGGTAAAGATCGCCGAGCTGCTGCCTTAATACCTGGTTATACTTGGTTACATTTTGCGCCTTTATCTTTGGCGACTTTCCGCCATTATCTCAATAGAGACAGGAGCTTGGACGGATCCATTTAATTGGTATTGTCCGGCTATGGCCTAAGTCATGGCATAAGTAATAAGCAAAGAGGTTAATCATGGCGCTTCCTTTACTCTGGCTCGGCGGGGCCGCCCTGGGGGCCGCCTTTATCGCCGACGCCAAGCAGAAACAACGACAGTTGACCTTAGACAGACGGTTAGGCCGTGCGCCCAAGGCGCCAGAGGGTAAGCGGGTGAGCCCGCTCGCGCCCAGTGTGTTGCACCTCGGTGAGGTCAAGGTCACGCCGCCCCCCGGTGCCCTGGTGTGTTGCTTCGTCTTCGGGGTGATAGAGCATACCGGTATCTGGCTTGGCGACGATACCTTAGTAGAGCTGCACGGCAGCGGTCTGATCCGGCCTGTGTCATCTAAGCGTTTCTTGGCGGGGCGCACCGGTAGCCGTATCTTCGTCGCCTGTGACCATCAACATAGACCCTTAATCGGTGAATCTGTGCTGGAGAGGGCGCAGCAGGCCATCTATCAGTATCGCGACTATGATCTCTTTGATAACAACTGCCATCGCTTCGTCTGGTATTGTCTTACCGGCGAGGAGCTGAGTATCTCAAGTTTCGATAAGTTTAATCGTCTGCTGGCCGGCCATTTCGCCCAGGCGATCTATTGGGATGAGGCGGCAATAGCGAAACGCGATTAAGAAAGGCTTAGCTTGGGACTGGTTCGAAGGTCAATTCATTAAGTCTTAAGCTAAAAAAAATGCCGACATGATGTCGGCATTTTCTGTTTCCAATCTGACGATTATTCACCGCAGAAGTAGTTCACTGCGCGTTTTACCAGCTCGATGCCTGTCTGATCGCATGGCGGTAGCTCGGCATCCGATTTGCTGATCGGTGTCACGCGCTCGCCCCATTTGAACAGCACTGCGGCCGAGGTCAGGCCAGCACCGAAGGCGCAAGACAAGATGGTTTGATTTGGCTTAATCAGTCCCTTCTCCAGCGCATCGCAGATGGCGATAGGGATAGTGGCCGCCGAGGTGTTGCCGTAGTTGGCGATATTCACCACTGCCTTCTCTTTCGGGATCTTCATGCGGTTGATCAGGGTATCGATAATGCGCTCGTTTGCTTGGTGTGGGATCACCAGATCCACATCATCTTTGTCGACGCCGCATTTTTCCAGCACTGTGGTACTTAGCTTGCCCATACCCGCGATGGCGCGTTTAAAGATCTCTTGGCCGTTGAACTCGATATAGAAATCCAGCGATGCGGCATTGAATCTGTCCATGGCGGTACCAAAGCCCGCCTTGAGGATGTCGCGACCGGCTGGGTCGTTGTTGAGCTCATAGCCCAATACGCCGCCAGGCTGATCTGTGGCTTCGACTACTACGGCACCTGCGCCGTCACCGAAGAGTACCGCGGTTTCGCGGCGAGACCAGTCGAGGTAGAAGGAGAGACGCTCGGCGCCGATCACCAATACCTTCTTCGACTGACCGCTCTTGATCTGTGAGCTGGCCAAACCTAAGCCGTAGAGGAAACCACTACAGGCGGCGTTAATATCGAATGCACCGCAGCTGGCGCCGATGTTGGCCTGTACAGTAGAGGCTATGTTTGGAATCAGCGTATCAGGGCTGGCGGTGGCCAGGATGATAAGATCTATCTCTTCACCCTTAATACCGGCAGCGGCCAGGGCACGCTGTGCGGCAACGGTTGCCAGCTCAGAGGTGTTGACATGGCTGATGTGTCGCTGACTGATCCCAGTACGCGGCTTAATCCATTCATCGGAAGTGTCGATAAAAGTGGCAAGATCATGGTTGGTGAGCGTTGCGGGGGGAACACATTTTCCCCAGCCGGTAATGGTGGCGTACTGCATCTGTATATTCTCTCAAAAAATAAAAAGGCAGAGTACATCAGCTCTGCCTTATCAAACTAATCTAATAAGCCTAGCAATAAGTCAAGCAAGCTACAGTGATTTAGCTCACCTGTTGGGCAACCAGCTCACGTATGGCATTGGCTGCATGTAATATATGGTCTCTCAGAAGCGTTACTGCCTTGTCAATCTCTTGGTTACGACAGTAGGTGAGCAAGTCTCTATGATCTTGCGCCGCTCTGGGGATGCCGCCTGCCAGCAGTAGCTGTAGACGTATGTAGCGATCACAGTTGGTATTTAGACCGTGTACCACTTCCATGGTGTGAGGACGGTCGGCCGCCTGATACAGGCAGGAGTGGAACTTGGTATTGAGTTCGCTCCAGCTGCTCACGGCATCTTCTTGTTGGAAAGCGGCCTCCAGTTCATCCAGGTAACCCTGGGCCTGAGCCAGCATCTCCTCATCGAGATTAGGGATCGCCTTGGCAAGCAGATCGGTTTCGATAAGGGCCCTTAGCTCAAACAGCTCGGTGACCTGATCGACCGACAATTCGGTGGCAGTAGCGCCCTTATGGGCTTCAAACTTTACGAGTCCTTCGGCTTCGAGTTGCAGCAGGGCTTCTCTGACCGGGATGCGACTGACGTTCAGTGCCTCGGCTAAGGCGCTCTGGCGTAATGGTTCGCCGGCGGCAATTTCGCCTGAAAGGATTTTCTCTCTTAAGACTTCCACCACGACCTGGGTGCGCGTTTTATGAACGATTGGAGTTGTTCGGCTCATAGTTCCCGTAATGTCTTTTCGTTATTATATGTGATCCGCATAAGATTACCGCTTATAGCACTATAAATAAAGGGAAACCGTGGTTTCCCTTTATTTAATATGCCTGTTAGAAGCGCTTTAGGAGACTTTGTCCATCTCGCAATGCTTCGGGCAGCAAAGCGGTTGGCATGTTTTGATAGCAGATGGGCCGTGTCCAGCGGTGTATCGCCATGCTGCCCACCGAGGTGCTGCGACTGTCGGTGCTGGCAGGGTAGGGCCCGCCATGGTTCATCGAGTGACACACCTCGACGCCTGTTGGCATCTGATTGAAGATAAGCCTGCCGACACGCTGACCTATGGCATCCACCAGGCTATGGGCATGAGCCCAATCGCCCTCGTTGCCATGAAGCGTGGCGGTAAGTTGCCCCTCGAGCTGCTCGGCAACGGCCTGCATCTGCGCGGCTTCCTGGCACTCGACCACTATCGCGAAGGGACCAAAGACCTCTTGTTGTAGGGCGCTGTCGGCCAGATAACCTGCCGCATCCACCTTTACCGCCGCCGGGCGGGTATGGTGGCTGGCCTCGGCTGCCTTGCCCTGAGCAAGTAGCGTCAGCTGCGGGTGTGCCAGCAGTGCCTCTGTCTGCTGCTGATAGGTGGCGGCGATGCCAGGGGTGAGCATGGCACTGGCGGCTTGTTCGGCCAGGGTCTGGCTGAGTCTATCGCAGTAGCGGGTCAGCGCCTCGCCCTTGACGGCGACAATCACCCCTGGGCTGGTGCAGAACTGACCATGGCCCATCATCATAGATTGCACCTGAATCTCGGCCAGCGTCTCTGCCTGCTCGGCGAGTATCTCTGGCAGTAGGAATTGTGGATTGGTAGAGCCAAGTTCACCATAGAAGGGAATAGGCTCGGGGCGGGCCGCGCAGCGATCGGCTAGGATGCGGCCTACCTTTAACGAGCCGGTGAAGCCCACCGCCTTGATCTCTGGCGCCTCGACCAAGCCCGTCGAGAGGTCCGGGGTGTGTCCCTGCAGCAGACTAAATACGCCGGCGGGCATGTCGCAAGCCTTAATCGCCTTTTCTATGGCCTGGGTGACCAGCTCGCTGGTGGCCGGGTGCGCCGGGTGGCCCTTGACGATAACGGGGCAACCTGCGGCGAGCGCCGATGCGGTATCGCCCCCTGCGGTGGAAAATGCCAGCGGGAAGTTAGAGGCGCCGAAGACGGCCACAGGCCCTAAGGCAACCTTGCCTAGGCGGGTATCTGGCTTTGGTAGCGGCTGACGCTCTGGTTGCGCCATGTCGGCAACCGACTGCTCTATCGGGTTAACAAGGTTTTGGGCAAACAGGCGCAGCTGACCACAGGTGCGCCCGGTTTCGCCCTGTAATCTGGCTAGAGGCAGGCCGGTTTCGAGGTGGGCGGCTTCTATGATCGCCTCTTTGTCGGCCTCGATATGCTCGGCAATGGCGCTCAGAAAGGCGGCGCGTTCGCTGTCGCTCTTGTTGCGATAGCTGTTAAAGGCCTGTTCAGCCGCCTTGGTGGCCAGTGCGAGCTGCTCATCGTCCGCGCAGGCAAAGTGCCAGGCAATTGGCGTATTGGCGACGGGGTTAAAGCTTTGAAAGGCGGAGGCTTCGCCCTGCCACTCGCCATTGATGTAATGCTGGCCGGTTAATCTGTTGGTGATGCTTAGTGTCATTGCTATTGTCCTTTTGAGGTGGCCCGTTAGACCACCTGAAATCCGAAGGCATAGGGATCGTCATCGTCGACCGTGATGGCGTTGTGCCCGGTGATCCGCGCCCAGCCCTTGATACTTGGCATGATGGCGTCAAACGCGCCAACCTTGGTGGCGGCTTCGATGCGGCCGACAAACTGGCTGCCTATGATGCTCTCATGGGTGTACTCATCGCCGACCTTGAGCTCGCCGCGGCTATAGAGCTGAGCCAGACGGGCGCTGGTGCCTGTGCCGCAGGGTGAACGGTCGATCGCCTTGTCGCCATAAAACACAGCATTAGCGCCGTTTGAGCCTTCGCTGATGGTGTCGCCGGTCCAGAGCACGTGGGAGACGCCGTTGACCGTGGGGTCGTCTGGGTGCACGCAGCTAAGGGTGTTGTGGGCGATTTCGCGCACGATCGGGCTCCAGCGCAGGATATCGCCGGCGTTCCAGTGGCGCAGGCCAGGGAAGTTGGCCTGGGGATCGACGATGGCGTAGTAGTTACCGCCGTAGGAGACATCTATCTTGAGCGGCCCAAGGCCTGGGATATCCAGCACCACATCTTTATGGGCCAGATAGGCGGGTACGTTGAATATCTTGACCCAATCCACCTTGGCGCCGGTTTGCTGGTACTGCACCTTAATTTGCCCGGCGGGCACGTCTATGGTGAGCTGACCCGGCATCTTGGGGGTTAACAGGCCAGACTCGAGCGCGGCTGTGATGGTGCCTATGGTGCCGTGGCCACACATGGGCAGGCAGCCGCTGGTCTCGATAAACAGGATGGCGGCATCGGCGTTGTCGCTGCAAGGGGGGTAGAGGAAGGCGCCGGACATCATGTCGTGGCCCCTGGGTTCAAACATCAGCGCCTTGCGGATCCAGTCATACTGCGCCAGGAAATCCTGGCGCTTTTCGCTCATAGTGCGACCCTTGAGGTCCGGATGGCCACTGGTGACCAAACGGACCGGGTTGCCGCAGGTATGAGCATCGACGCAAAAGAAGGTACCTTTTAACATCTATGCCATACTCCCTAGATTTAGTTGAGGTTGTACTTGTCGAGATCCAAGCGGGTAGCCAAGGCTTCGGCCATCACCTTTTCCACATAGGCACGCTCGTCACCGATCAAGGTCATACGAGGCAGGCGCACATTTTCGCTGCCGCGGCCGACGATCTGCTCGGCAAACTTGATGCACTGTACCAGGGTCGGAATGGTGTCCAGGCGTAGCAGCGGCATGAACCAGCGGTAGATCTCACGGGCTTCTTCGATACGGCCGGCACGGGCCAGTTTAAACAGAGTAACAGATTCTCTTGGGAACACATTGGTTAGGCCGGAGATCCAACCTGTGGCGCCCAGCAAAATGCTCTCCAGCGCAATATCGTCGACACCGCAGAGGATGTTGAAACGATCGCCGAAACGGCTCTGCAACTCGGTGAGACGGCGGGTATCTGTGGTCGATTCCTTGATGGCCACTATGTTTGGCTCTTCGGCCAGCACTGCGGTCATCTCCAGGTTGATGTCGACGCCATAACCCACAGGGTTGTTGTAGATCATGATTGGCAGTTTGGTCGAGCGCGCCACGTGTTGATAGTGGGCTATCACCTCACGGTCTGTGCCGCGGTAGATCATGGCGGGCAGTAACATCAGGCCATCGACGCCGAGCGCCTCGACATCTTGGGCGTATTTCGCCGCCTGCTGGGCCGTGTTTTCGGTGCAGCCAGAGAGCACCAGGATGCGGCCATTGACCGTCTCGACCGTGTGCTTGATAAATTCACGTTTTTCTTCCGGAGAAAGGGAGGCGTTCTCGCCTATGGTACCCAGGGCGATCACCCCATCGATACCGTCACGAATGAGGTCTTCCAGCATTCTTGCGTTCGACTCATAGTTGATCGAACCATCGTCATTAAATTGGGTAGAAATTGCTGGGAATACACCTTGCCAGTTTACTTTCATGTTCAGACCTCTATAGATATTGCCGTGCAACGTGCGCGGCGAAAAAGTGATATCAAGTTTTGGCGTTTACCAAAAGCTATAGTATATTGTATACAATTTTAAGAGGAAGAAAAGCCCCTTGGTGAGATTGCCGCTATTTATGTTTTTATCTCTCACCGGTAAATACTATATATTGCATACAAATAATAACAAAGGAAGTCCCGATGCGCCTATTAGATTTAAGTCCTAGCTTTCTCAATGCTTGTACCCGATTTAAGACCCTCGACGCTCACACCGAAGGCGAGCCGTTGCGGATCCTGCTGGAGGGATATCCCGAGATCCCTGGAGACACCATATTGGCCAAACGCAGATATCTCACGGCGCATCTGGACCATTATCGTAAGCTCTTGATGCATGAGCCCAGGGGCCATGCCGACATGTACGGCGCCATCATCACTGCGCCTATCACCCCAGGTGCCGATTTTGGCGTGCTGTTTCTCCATAACGAGGGATACAGCAGCATGTGCGGTCACGGCATCTTGGCCTTGGTAAAAGTGGCGGTCGAGACGGGCACCCTAGTGCTTGGCGATACGCCAAGAGAGATAAAGATAGATGCGCCGGCAGGGCTAATCCATGCAAAGGCCTATCGTGATGAGACGGGTGAGCTCAAGGTGAGTTTTCGTAACGTGCCTTCCTGGGCCGAGGCGCTGGATTGTCACGTAATCGTCGATGGCATAGGCGAGGTGGCTTACGATATCGGCTTCGGCGGCGCCTACTATGCTTATGTCGATGCCGATGCGCTGGGGTTAAGCTGCGCGCCGGAAAATGTCGCCCAGCTGATCGATTGGGGACGTCGCATCAAGCATGCTGTAATGGCTCAGCATCCGTTAGCTCATCCATTAGAAGCGGATTTAGGCTTTCTCTACGGCACCATCTTTACCTCGAGTAAGACCAGCTCCGCGGATGCCCACTCGCGCCATGTGTGCGTCTTTGCCGATGGCGAGGTGGATCGCTCGCCAACGGGAACAGGGGTTGCGGGTCGAATAGCTATACTTCACGCTCGAGGCGAGGTTGCACTGGGCGAGCGCCTGAAGATTGAGAGTATAGTCGATGGCGCCATGCAGGTCAGCGCGCTGGATAACGCCGAATTTTATGGCAAGGCGGCGGTGATCCCAGAGGTGAGCGGCCGCGCCTTTATTACCGGGCGTCATGAGTTTATCTTAGATCCTAAGGATCAGTTTCAGCAGGGATTTATGCTCAGATGATCGAGGCTAATCACATGACAAACCAAGAGTTAACAGACCAGGATAAAGCCTCACAGGCCAGCGCTGCCTCTACCCGAAACGTGGATGTCACTGTCATAGGTGCTGGCATTATAGGGCTTGCCAATGCCATCGCCCTGCAAAAGGCAGGCTTTAGCGTGCGCGTCATCGACAAGCAAGGGGTGGCGGCGGGCGCCTCCTTTGGTAATGCGGGCCACTTCGCCACTGAGCAGGTGTTCCCCCTGGCCGACCCGGCTATGCTCCCCAAACTGCCCGGCATGTTGCTCGACCCATTAGGGCCGTTTCGCATTCAGCCGCGCTATTTCCTCAAGGCCTTGCCTTGGTTTATGCGCTTCTTAGTCAATATGTTGCCCGCAAAACGCGCCCATAACTCGGCGGCGATCAAGGCCTTAAATCAAAAGAGTATCCATGCCTGGCAACAACTGGTGCGCGAGTGTGGCTGCTCCGAGCTACTCAAACTCGAGGGCAGTCTATTGGTGTTTGAGCTGACGCCTTTTATCGAGGTCGAGCGCGTATACAAGAGCTACCGCGATGCCGGCGTGGCGGTGAAGCTAATTAGTGGTGAAGAGGTGAGGGCGCTAGAGCCAGATCTCAGCCCCAACATTAATCACGGACTGTGGTTTACCGAGGTTGGCCATACGCCGGACCCGGCCGAGCTGTGTCATCGTTTAGCGACGCAGTTTGAGAAACTGGGGGGCGAGCTGGTGATCGCTGAGGTGACCCAGTTAGCTGCTGAATGTCAGGGAGATAAGGAAGAGAAAGGTGTCAACGTCAGAGTCGCTAGCGGAGTATGCTATCAAAGCGATAAGTTGCTGCTCAGCGCCGGCGCCTGGTCTAAGCCTTTGGCGCTGCAACTTGGCTTTAAGGTGCCGCTGGAAACCGAGCGTGGCTATCATCTGATGATGCCACAGCAAAGCCTTCTGCAGCGGCCGGTTGCTTCATTTGAGCGTAAGTTCATCATCACCCCCATGAACCGGGGGACCTGTCTGGCTGGTACGGTTGAATTTGGCGGTCTCAAGGCGCCGCTGGTCGAGGCCAGGGCCGACTGTCTGCTGCCCCATGCTAAGGCGCTGCTGCCAGATGTATTGGCCAGTGCTAAAACCTCCCAGGGGGAGCGCTGGATGGGCTTTAGACCGTCGCTGCCTGATTCCCTGCCTGTACTGGGCGCTTCACCCAAGAGTGATAAGATCTTCTTTGCCTTTGGTCACCAACACCTGGGACTCACCTGGGCCGCCTTTAGTGCACAACTTATGGCGGAGACCATCAAAGAAGAGAAGACTCAGGTGGATATGACCCCTTACCGCATCGACCGATTTTAAGCGGCACACTAAGAGACATACTTAGTGATTTAAGGACAAAGTAGATAAAAAGAAAGGCGGGGCATGGTCTGAAAGATCGCATCTCGGTAAAGATTCGATTGCGCTTTAGCTTTGGCATTGCTGTAGCATTATAGTGGCTAATAATATTTTGCCGGAGCCTTTATGGAAACCTTAGAACACCTACTAGAGCGTATTGCCCGCTGTCAGATCTGCCAGCCGCATCTTAGCCATAAGCTGCGGCCCGTGTTGCAGGCGGCATCGGACGCCAAGGTGTTGATTGTCGGTCAGGCGCCGGGCACTAAGGCCGCGGCCAGCGGGCTTCCCTTTGACGATCCCAGCGGTGACCGGCTTAGGGATTGGCTGGGGGTTAAACGCGAGCAGTTTTACGATCCAAACTTGTTAGCCATCGTCCCCATGGGCTTTTGCTATCCGGGGAAGGGACGCTCTGGGGATCTGCCGCCAAGGGGCGAATGTGCGCCCGCCTGGCGAGAACCTCTGCTGGCACATCTTAAGAATATTCAATTAACTCTGGTGATTGGCCAATATGCCCAGGCCTATCATTTCGGTAAGCAGTGTGGCGGCGTGACTGAATGTGTGCAAGGCTGGCAACAACATGGCAGCCACATAATGCCGCTACCGCATCCCAGCCCTCGCAATAATCTTTGGCTCAGGCGTAACCCCTGGTTTGAAGCCGAATTATTGCCCGTGCTCAAAGCAAGAGTGACGAACGCTCTCGCGCAATAGCGTCTTTAGAGTTCTAAGCCTAAGAAACCTTGAGTCATTAGAACCCTAATGCTGTGTCATTAAAAACTAGCCGCGCGCCATGAAGGCCTCGATCTCGGCAATCGACCTAGGTACCCGCTCTGACAGGTTTTCATGGCCGTCAGCGGTGACCAGGATATCATCTTCGATGCGGATCCCCATGCCGCGATAGGCTTCAGGTAGATCTGTGGCCGATGCCGGAATATAGATGCCGGGTTCTATGGTAAAGATCATCCCAGGCTCAAGCTTGCGCCACTGGCCATCCTCATCGTGATAGGGGCCGACGTCGTGGACGTCCATCCCCAACCAGTGTCCCGTCTTATGCACAGTGAAGCGTTTGTAACTTTCGCTGGCCATCACCTCCTCATAGCTCCCCTGTAATAGCCCGAGTTCGATGAGGCCCCGGGCCATCACTTGCATACAGGTCTCATAGAGGTGATTCCAGGGCGTGCCTGGTTTGACTCTGGCGATGGCGGCATCGAGGGCATCGAGCACGAGCTGGTAGATCGCTTTTTGCGCCTGAGTAAAGCGGCCATCTACCGGATAGCTGCGGGTGATATCGGCGGCGTAGTGATTGAGCTCGGCGCCGGCATCGATCAGTAGCATCTGACCGGATTGGGTCTGACAGCAGTTTTCTTCATAATGCAGGCAGCAGGCGTTGTCGCCCGCCGCCACTATGTTGGGGTAGGCCACTTCGTTAGCACCGTGGGCGGCGATGGCAAAATTAAAGGTGGCGGCAAGCTGCGCCTCATTTATCTCGGCGCGGCAGGCAGCCATTACCGCCTTATGGCCGTCGATGGAGGCGTTAACTGCGGCGCGGATCGCCGCCTGCTCGCTCTCATCTTTGATAACCCTCAGTGGGTGCAGGTGCTTGGCCAGCGGCGTGATGCTGCGAAAGCATTTAGGCGTATCGAAGGCGCTGCCTTGACGCTGGGCGTTACACCATTCCAGCAATTTATGATTAAAGCGGCCCAGCTCGTCGCTGATAAATACCTGAGTTTGATGAGTGAGGCTGGAGGCGATGACGCTCTCTAGCTCGGCGATATCAAACGCCTGGGTGGCGCCAAAATGTTCGATGGCACCGGTAATGCCGGCTCTGGCGCCGAAGCTGACCTCTTGTTGGGGATCCTTTGGGCGGCAGAGCAAGGTATAAATTATCTCGTCTTGCGGGCCACGATAGAGCAGGGCGACCGCGTCGGGCTCGTTAAAACCTGTCAGGTAGAGAAAATCATTGTCTTGGCGAAAGTGATACTTGATGTTCTTGCTGCGTACCTTTTGCTGATAACCCACGAGGAGCACAAAGCTATCCTCGGGTAGGCTATCCATCAGGTGTTGGCGTCTAATTGCGTATTGGCTGTTTGCGGGCATCTCTATCCCTATCTCTTTATAGCGGTATGCGAATGGCTTAACTATATTTGTATATTTTATTCATTTCTAGTCCCGGTCGACTTTATTCGTGATTGTTCGGTGCATTTTGTTGATTCAAGTGTGATAATAATGATCAACTAATTTTTAGATTCAGTCGGATTGGGGAAGTTTTCGTGAATCGTGCCGTTTTCCTGGATAGAGATGGAGTGATTAATATCGACCATGGTTATGTGCATCAGGTCGATGATTTCGAATATGTCGAAGGAGTATTCGATGCGTGCGCCGCGTTAAAGCAGCAAGGCTATAAGCTGGTGGTGGTGACCAATCAGTCGGGCATCGCCCGTGGACTCTACACTGAAGATCAGTTTCACAGTCTGACCGAATGGATGGACTGGAACTTTGCCGATAAGGGTGTCGACCTCGATGGCATCTATTACTGTCCTCATCACAGTGAAAAAGGCATTGGCGAGTATAAACAGGACTGTGATTGTCGTAAGCCTAAACCCGGCATGCTCAAGAGTGCGGCGCAGTTTTTAAAGATAGACCTGAGCCGCTCTGTCATGGTGGGGGATAAGCGTGACGATATGCTAGCCGCCGAGGCCGCAGGGGTACCGACCCGTATCTTAGTTCGCACAGGCAAAACGGTAACAGATGAAGCCATCGCCGCGGCTACTGTCGTTTTAGACTCTATCGCCGAGGTGCCGGCTTACCTGGCGTCGCTAAACTAGTTACAAGTCCTTATAAGCTAGTGATGAAGTCATTATCGGATTAAGTCGTTATCTGATGAATGTGTTATCTGATGAATGTGTTATCTGATGAATGTGTTATCTGATGAATGTGTTATCTGATGAATGTGTTATCTGTGGCTGTCATCAATAGCTATTAAGTCGCCTTTATATGCCTTTGATGGGCGAATCTAGTCAGAATCGCCCTTTTGCTCGTTTATTTCGACTAGATTAGACGAGTCTAGTGACCGAAAATCACTATATCATTCCTCAAAAAGTGCCTTTTCTGATGGCTATTTCGTCACGTTGTTCGATATTTGAGCATTTGGGCTGAATTTATAAAACAATCTAAGAAAAGGCCTTGACGCTTCGGTCGCCCTGAGTAGAATACGCAGCCCTAGCCACTTGGAACTGCCGAGATGCGCTAGCGCTCATGAGGTGTTTAAGGCACCATGGGCACGCTCTTTAACAATTTATCAAGTAATCTGTGTGGACACTCACAGGTATTGAGTTAATCGAAAACGATTTAAATCTCAATGCGACGATGAGTGTTCATAGCAATATGTACAAACACATAAATGATTCTTCCGAGTCATTTATGTGAATCAGAATTCATTGAGTCGATTCTTTACTCTTTATTGAGTGAGAGTCAAAAAAACTTTTAATTGAAGAGTTTGATCATGGCTCAGATTGAACGCTGGCGGCAGGCCTAACACATGCAAGTCGAGCGGTAACAGAAAGTAGCTTGCTACTTTGCTGACGAGCGGCGGACGGGTGAGTAATGCCTAGGGAACTGCCCAGTCGAGGGGGATAACAGTTGGAAACGACTGCTAATACCGCATACGCCCTACGGGGGAAAAGAGGGGCTCTTCGGGCCTTCTGCGATTGGATGTACCTAGGTGGGATTAGCTAGTAGGTGAGGTAATGGCTCACCTAGGCGACGATCCCTAGCTGTTCTGAGAGGATGATCAGCCACACTGGGACTGAGACACGGCCCAGACTCCTACGGGAGGCAGCAGTGGGGAATATTGCACAATGGGCGCAAGCCTGATGCAGCCATGCCGCGTGTGTGAAGAAGGCCTTCGGGTTG
>NZ_LVDJ01000025.1:0-23170 GCF_007636505.1 Shewanella sp. KCT | reverse complement strand
TACCCCATAACTTCTTCTTTCGTAAGTATGGAAATTTATTAAATAACCTTATCGCCGTACGACCTTTCAAAGTCCCCATTAGCTCTGAAACACTCAAGCTTGGAGGAGTTCTTACCACAAGATGTACGTGATCTACTTGAACATTCAATTCCACAACAGAACATTTCTTCATGCTACAAAACACATAAATACTTCGATAAAGCTCCTTGCCAACATTTCCTCTCAAAATCTTATATCTATACTTCGGGGTCCACACAATGTGATACTGGCAACGATAGAAAACGTGAGAAGCGGATTCATATCTGCTCATGCTATTTACTCCGTTTATTTGCTGGTAACAAACAAGTGTGAGTATCTAGCATGAGCACTCTACGGGCATAGCCCAGAAGGAACGATCACCACCTCCATAGGAGGTGGTTTCAGATTGCCAATAAAAAGGACTACCTGTTGGTAGTCCTTTTTGTACACAGTAATTCAAAAGATCTCCTCTGCTTTCTCGCCACAAATACAGCAAATTACTATCCCCATCAAACATCCTCATTCTTAACCAAACTCTTAGTCAATGTTCTCACTGAAAAACAAGTCCTCTAAAAACCACAAAAGAGTGATAAGAAACATTTGGTTAGCATTTAACTGGGGATTCCCTTACACTCCTATTTAAGCGTGTCAGTATCGATACAGGCCTAGCAAAAGGCTCAGAGTGCGGCCGATGAATGCCTATTAAGGGCGCCGGCAGAGAGCATCCGCTATGACAGTTCTGTCAGCGTTATCTGCGTCGTCAATGAAAGATTAGGGAAGAAAGTAATTGATCAATAAGAATCACCTTGGGTTTGCCTTGCTACTGGGTCTACTGGGCTTGCTGGTCAACCTGGCACCTATTCCCCTGTTTGGTAACCAGCAGCTGATCATTGGTAACCTCTTCTTCGTGATCGTGGCCATCTTCCTCGGTCCCTGGTATGCCCTGTTAACCTCAATTTTGTGTGCCACCGGCCTCTATATTGCCTGGGACAGCTGGCATATGTTCCTGCTGTTCCCGTTAGAGGCGCTGTGGCTGGGCTATGCGCGACGCAAAGAGTTCTACACCCTGTATGCGGACATCACCTTCTGGCTCTTGCTGGGCATGCCGCTCTTCTATCTGTACGCCAACCTGGTGTTTCAGATGCCCAACAGCTACATGACCTTTATCACCCTCAAGCAGGGAATTAACGGCATGCTCTATACGGCGCTCGGCGCCATCTGCGTCACCATGTTGCCCAGTCAGCTGCATATCGACGGCAAACTGATGAATAAGAAGCGCAAAAGCTTCAACGCCCAGCTCACCTACACCTTTACCCAGGTGTTGACCCTGGCCCTGTTGGTATCGGCACTGATCTTCAACAACAACTCCATCGATCAGCAGCAGCGGGATGTGAAGCTCAACCTGGAAGACTCGGCCGCCCACCTTGGCAAGGCCACAGAGAGCTTTATCGAGGGGCACATCAGCGCCATAGACAACGCGGCGCGCTGGCTGAGCCTGTCTAACTATGATGCGGCCCAGTGGCAGAGCCTGTTGTCTAAGCTGCACCAGAGTTACCCGTTTTTTATCTCTATGCTGATAGCCGACGACAAGGGGTTTATCTCGGCGGCCAGCCCCATCTCACGCCTGGACAAGCACGCCGTTAAGAACAAAGATCTCAGCATCAGCGACAGGCACTATTTTCAGGAGGCCTTCTACAATCAGCTGACCTTTATCTCTCCGGCCTTCCTGGGGAGGGGTTTTGGTACCGATCCCATAGTCGCCATCAGTGCGCCGCTCTATTCCAAGGACAACCCGGTCAGCCCCATAGGGATCATCGAAGGCTCGCTGAACCTTACCAAGTTCGCCAGTATCGATGAACGCAACCGTGAGTTTAACGAGCAGGCCATGGTGCTCACCGACGAGAACGGCCTGGTGATCTATGCCTCGGAGATGCTCAACCTGGCGCCCTTGACCCCGCTTAAGGTCTCCACCTCGGGGCAGCGCTACCGCACCAGCCTGAACATGATCAACTTTCGCAATCTCGACAGCTTTAACCCTGAGTTCGCCTACGCCAAATATGTGCTGAAAAATGGCTGGTCACTCTATGTGGTGATGCCCTTCTCGCCACTGGTGAAGCAGGTGGAGCAACAGTACCTGACCACCTTCAGCCTGCTGTTTATTGCCTTTATCATCACCATCTTGCTGATCAAGGTGATCAGTAATCGCCTGACCCAGCCGCTTGAGACCATCGCCAAGAAATTTAGCCAGTGGGGTATGGCCGAACATCAGGATGAAGCGATGGCAGACACCACGCCCCAGGAGATCTACGCCCTCTCCAGCAGCATTCAGAAGAGTAAGCAGGAGCTGATCAGCTACCAGCTGGAGCTGGAGGAAAAGGTGGCAATGCGTACGGTTGAGCTGGAAGATGCCAACCTCAAGCTGCAGGCGCTGGCGGAGCGCGATGAGCTGACTCAACTCTACAACCGCCGCTACGTGGAAAATCATTTCGGCAATATTCACGATATGTGCAAGCGCAGCTATGCGGCACTGGCGTTCTGCATCATAGATATCGACCACTTTAAGAAGATCAACGACACCTATGGCCACCAGATAGGCGATAGTGCCCTGATCGCCCTGGCAGAACTGATGAAGCAGTTCTTTAAGCGGGACACGGATATTGTCTCTCGCTATGGTGGTGAAGAGTTTTTGGTGGTGCTCCCCCAGTGCAACGCCCTGCAGGTAGAACAGCATCTGAATCAGTTTAAGGAGCTGGTCGCCGAGCATCAGATAGAGGTGCCGGGCCAGGCAGCGATCAGCCTGACCGTGAGTATCGGCGCGGTGATCAGCAATGCCGGCTACATGAACGACATAGATCATTGGTTTAAGATGGCCGACCTTAACCTGTACGAGGCCAAGGAGAATGGTCGTAACCGGGTGATCTGCTCCCTGCTGTCGGCCGAAGATCAGCTAAGCTAACGCCGGCTTTCACTTACGGTTTTTAGCTCACGCAGTTTTAACTTACGCGCTTTTAGCCCCTAGGCTTTTTAACTTAGGCTCATATAACTTGGTCTCTCTTACCGAGCCTGGCCTTCTGTTAACGACCCAGGATCAGCCGCATTGGCGGCTGGCTCGTTTGAAGGCGTGACATTAGCCCCTTGGCGCGCCTGGATAAAGCTATCCACCCGCTCTAACAGATAAGGGAAGAAAGGATTCCATTTCTGCCTGAGCACCTCTGCTGCCGACACCCCCAGCACGCCGCGCTCCCCGCGGGTAGCCGCCGCGCCAATCTGCACCCTGTGACTCCCCTTCACGAACGCCGTGCCGTACAGGCTATCGCTCGCGGGATAAGGCAGGGCCACATGAGAGAGCGAATAGATGCCCGCCGGCCAACTGAGCCCTAAGGGCTGATGAACAACCACTTGCCCTGGCCTATACCTGTTGGCCTCGACCTCGTCGAGACTCTTTAGCGGCTCGTTTTGTGAAGGCTTATTTTGTGACCGCTTATGATGTGACGGTTCGCTTTGAGCAAGCACAGTTTGCACAACCTGCTCTTGACCCTGATCTTGATTTTGACCAGAGCGGCGATTCTGCACCAGAGTCAGATCGAATCTTGGGGCATCGAGACTGAGGGAAGGCAACAAGGCGGTCAGCGGATCGCTCACCACCAAGGCCAGGCTCAGGGGTTGGCGATTGATATCAAACAGCACCAGCTGATGCTGTTTCGAAGGCAGACGCCCATAGAGATTACTCACCACAGCCGGCGTCGAGACAGTAGCGTCGGCCACCGACTGAAAGGTTAAGATATCTGCAAGCTCGGCCAATTGCTCCTGGGGCATGGCCTGCATCAGCTGTTGATTGCGCTCTGCCAGCTGATAGACCACATCGCCGGCATTGACAGCGAAGGAGTTGTATTTAAAGGGATCGTACTCGGTCTGAATCGAGTTCCAGCTCAGCTTCTCCAGCCCCAACAGCCGCCCTAACCTGTCCTGCCACTTGGCACCGGCCGCCACCGGCGACAGGCCTATAGCTGGCGAGAGGAAGATCATGCCGCGGTAACTCAGTGTCGAATTATGCGCGAGCCGCTCGAGCTCATGGTTTAACGCCAGCGCCGCACCGGTAGAGAAGGCCACCACATACAGAGGCTTATCACCCAGCTGCTGCTTGAGATGCTGGGTCGCCAGCTCCACCGCCCTGGCCATCTCCTGCCACTTCAGCTCAACCAAGCCAGAGGGTATGGTGCCATGGCCCGGCAATCTTAGCCCCAGCAGGTGAGCGCGCCCCATAAAATGCTCGGCAAAGTGCGACAAGGCATAGGGAGAGTCTGACATGCCGTGCAGCAACAGGACCCCAAATTCGGCATCTGGCTTGGCCCACTCATAGCTGCGATTCCAGGCCTTAGGCCAGTTGTCTGGGTCGGCAAAGCTGCCATGCCAATAGCGATTGAGGGGCTGATCCAGGTGTTGGGTGCGGCTATAGATCTTACTCTCCACCTCCTCGAACAGCTTGGCCTCCAGCGCCTGATAGGCCGGGAAATCGTCTACCTCGCTATCGAGGCGAAACTGATGCTCGAGCATGGTCGAATGCCAGATGGACAGGTCGGGACGGGCATTTAAAAACCAGACCCCAAAGGCGAGCGCGGCCGCGATAATGCCGAGACAGGCATAGGTGACGGCGATGGAAAGATGTTTTGTCGAGTGAATCAGCAATGTTTTCATGAGAAATGACCGCTAGGCTCCATGTGCGCGCTGATGCGCTGCAAGTCCGTTAACCATTAACATACACGGCTTTATTGCGTAAACTCCAGTCCCAAAGCCCATGGAATGAATAATATGTCTAAGAATGTGAAGCCCTTAGGGCAGGATGACGCCAAGCGCTGTTTTTATCTGCCAACGCCTCCCCTTCTGCCTGCCGACTGGCAGCTTGCCCAGCCAGCCGACTTAAATAAAACTGACATAGAAATAACTAGCTTAAATATAGGCAGTTTAGAGAGCCTGATCGCCCTCAACGGCAATAACTGGCGCAAGATCTTAGTGATCATGGCAAAACTGAGCGCGCCGGACGACGACTGGCGCGGCTACATGCACAAGCTATTACAGCGCGACGAGCAGATACGTTTCGGCGCCGATGCTCTCTCACCCATGGCCAAGGAACATTATGTCTGTGGCCAGCAGAGCGCCATCGCCCTGGGCTTGACGCCCTTGAGTGACCCCAAGACCTTTACACACCAGCAAGAGAACAACAGCCAAATCTACCTGCTGCCCTATCTGGATTATCGCCAGTGTCCCAACGCCCTGATAGCGGATTTGCGTGAGCTTCGCAAATTGCACACCGACTAGCCGATGGGTCCTGAACCCAACAGGCCTCACCAAAGGAAAAGGCGCCCGAGGCGCCTTTATCGATTCTGCTTCCTGTGACTCATTCAGCTAGATGAGTCATGGCGGCGCTAGTCGTATAGCGTCGGGATTGGCTTACGCTTGTGCTGGGTCGCGTTGTAGATGGCGATCAGGCGCGCCTCGACCGCGGCATCTACCGGCTTACCTTCGAGGAAATCATCTATCTGATCATAGGTCAGGCCCAGGGCGACTTCATCTTCGAGCTGTGGCTTGTCACACTCGAGATCCGCCGTCGGCGCCTTATCGACCAACACACTAGGTGCGCCCAGTGCCGCCGCCAGCTGGCGCACCTGACGCTTGCTCAGACCAAACAGCGGCGCCAGATCGCAGGCACCATCGCCCCACTTGGTGTAGAAGCCGGTGATATTCTCGGCGCTGTGGTCGGTGCCCACGACCAGGCCACCAGTCAGGCCGGCGATCTCATATTGAGCGATCATACGCATTCTGGCCTTCACATTCCCCTTCACGAAATCGACATTGCTGTGAGGGTGAGAGATGACGCCGGCCACTTCGAGGCCCGCCAGGGTCTGATGATGGATCCCTTCGACCCCTTCACCTATGTTGACCGTTACCAGCTTACTGGGCTGAATGAACTGACAGGCCATCTGCGCCTCATCTTCATCCTTCTGCACCTTGAAGGGCAGACGCACCGCGATAAACTGATAGCTGCCTTCATATTCGCCTTCGCTGTTCAGCTCATCCACCGCTAGCTGGCACAGACGGCCCGCCAGTGAGGAGTCTACCCCACCGCTGATCCCCAGCACGAGACTGGTGGCGCGCGCCTCTTTGAGTTTCGCTTTGATAAAGGCGATACGTCTTTGCACCTCATATTCCACCTCGATATGCGGCTGCACCTTCATTTCACGTATGATCTGTCCTTTCACTGGTCCGACTCCACTTAGGTTAACTGTCAGCATGATTCTAAGCTGACCATTATGAGCCAAATCCTCGGGAAATTCACGACCTAAGCTCGCCCCAATCCAATAAATGGGTCGAGAGGCTGCAATTATTTACTAGTCAGGGGAAAACGCCCTGATCTACACTGGCTAATCAGACGATCGGAGGGGCCGGTCAGGAGTCAAGCGAAGCGGGATGATGGCAACAAGCGCGGTAGAGAAGATAGATTATTGGCAGGCGAGCATCTTGAAAGAGATGGAGCTTAGCCGCGCGCAATTTACCCATTTTGCCTTCGAGAAACATGTGCATCTGGACTACCACATAGGCGTGGTCAGCCATGGCGGCCAACGCTATCACCACAGGGGCAGCGAGTACCGCCTGACGCCGGGCAACATATCCACCCTGAATCCGGACGAGAGCCACAACGGTCAGAGTATCGCCGATGGCGGCTATGAGGCGCTGGTGATGTCTCTGCCCACCAGCTATGTGCAACAGGTCGGCGAGGCGCTCAACCAGGGCGAGCTCTACTTCAGCACGCCTATCTTGGACGACCCTAAGCTGAGGGCCTATTTCATCCGCCTGCACAACCAGCTTACCCTGCATCAGGCCAACATCACGCCGCTGGAGGCAGAGACGCTACTGCTCGGTTTTATCAGCGAGCTGTTTTATCGCCATGGCAAGCTGCGTAACCTGCCGAACAGCCAGGCCAGGTTAAGCGGCGCCCAGCTGGACAACATCAAGCAGCAGTTCCACCAAGGGCTGGATCAGGAGTTCGAGCTGGAGCATCTGGCGCTCTCCATCGGTTTGAGTAAGTTTCAATTCTTACGTCAATTCAAGGCGGCCACCGGCATGACGCCCCACGCCTACCTGAAACGCCTGCGGCTGGAATATGCCAAGAAGGCGCTGATGCGAGGCGACAGCGCCATCAGCACCGCCTATGACTTAGGGTTCTTCGATCAGAGCCATTTCAACAAGGCGTTCAAGCGGGCGTTTTTGATCACTCCGGCCCATTTTCAGAAACGGGTCACGCCCTGATAGGTTAGTGATAGGTTAGCCCACAGACAAAAAACATCTGGCCTAACAGCAAACGCGCAATATTTTACAATCCCGGCGCCGCGGATAGGCTTACTATGGCAACATCGATTTAAATTTAACGCGTGAGAGCTCAACACAGATGGAACTACAGCTGCAACTGCTTTTCTCTTTGGCCGTCATACACACGGTCGCCCTGGCCAGCCCAGGCCCGGATTTCGCCCTGGTGGTCAGGCTGGCCGCTCAAGAGCACAGACGCACGGCGGTCGCCGCCGCGCTGGGCCTGGCGGTAGCCATCACGCTACACACGCTGCTGAGCCTCACCGGGGTAAGCCTTATCATCAAGGGCTCCCCTAACCTCTTCATGGCGGTGCAGCTGATTGGTGCCAGCTACCTGGGCTGGATGGGCATAGGCGCGATACGCGCCGCCATCGCCCACTGGCGCGATGAGGCGCATCTAAATGCGGCAAGTAAGGCCGGTCGTGGACTCGGCGCGGCTCAGGGATTCATGCAGGGAGTCTCCACCAACCTGCTCAACCCCAAGGCGTTGGTATTTTTCATCACACTATTCTCGACCCTGATCACCCCTGAGGTGACCCTGAGCACTAAGGTGGCCGCCACCGCCATGATGTTCGCCCTCTCACTGGGGTGGTTTAGCCTGATCGCCCTGGTGCTGTCTCATCCCAAGATGCAGCTCAAAATGAAAAGAGCAACCCCACTGATCAACCTGTTGACCGGATTGCTCTTTATCTTCGTCGCCGGAGTGATCCTCACCGGCGCCCTTGGCCGTTAAGCTCTCGCCCGTGAAGACCTTGGCCGTGAAGACCTTGACCGTGAAGCCCTCGGCCGTAAATACAGCGGCGCCCGGGCTTACTCTGGTGAAGCTGATTGACTAGCTCAGCCCTGGCTGCGGATATAATCCAGCGCCGAGCTTACCGCCATCACCTGGGCCTGGATACAGTTTTCATCGTCCACCAGCGGACTGTCTGGATAGACCTCGGTAGTGGTGTTGTATCTGGCATCGCTAAAGCCGCTGCACAGGCCCAGCGCCTTGGTCGCATAGTTGATCACTCCAAACTGAGTGATGGGCTCACCTATCAATCGTCCCTGGTCATCGGCGGGGGCGATATGGGTCACCTTGCCCACGGCCGCTATGATGGCCGCCTGCATCTCATCGTTAGGGTTCTCGCTGTCCCCCACCAGATAGAAACCGTCGGGAATATTCCAGTTAGTCTGCACCTTGGCATCTCTTGCAGCTAAAGCTGGACGAAACTCGCTGTTATCTGTATCAGTGGTCTCATGCAGGTCAACATGCGCCATCAAGGGCAGGTTAAAGCTCGCTACCCACTGCATCAGGGCGCGGGACTCCTGAGCCGGGCTGTCGGCATAGAAAGAACGGTTAGGGTCAATCGCCTCGGGATTCCAGCGATTGATGGTCTCATAGCCCCAAGGGCTGACACAGGGGGCGACCAGGATATTGAAATCCTGGCTGTACTCACTTGCCTTGGCGATTAAGAAACGTAGCGCGCCCTGCACGCCACTGGTCTCGTAGCCATGGACGCCGCCGGTAACCAAGATAGTGGGCTTTTCCTGATCCCAGTCGCGAGATTTAAAGCCATAGAGCGGATACAGGCCCTCGGCATAGTTAAGCTCGCCATACTGCTGCGCCTCGAAGCTCTCGCTCACCTGGCTGAACTTGCTCAGCACCTCCTGCTCATAGGAGCGTTTCTTCTGCTGCGCGGCTCGCCACTTTACTTTTTCCGCATCGCCCCAGGGCTTACCCGCCTCACCAATCCAATAACCTTGTTGCTCTGTCATCTTATCTTCCATCTTGTTCTCTGCCTCGGCCAAGCCGCTCTTTATTGGCGGGGCCACATTCCCCCATGATACCTAAACTCGGCGCACCTGTGAGCAAGCTTAAGAAAATTCAACTCGCCAGGCTTTGTAAACCCAGACGTAAAATCGCAGCCAAGGTGAAATGAAAGACGCCAAGTGGGGCGCAAACCGATGCCCATAGGATAGGCAGGACCGGGATTCTTTGTTAGGATCGCCGCCGAGGAGAGACGATGAAAATTTTTAGTTACCAGCCCCCGGCTATTCCCTGGCTAGACATACGCTACCAAGATCGCGACATCATCATAATCAACAAGCCATCTGGCCTGTTGTCTAATCCCGGCCGCGCCGCACAGACCCATGACTGCGCCATCAACCGTCTGTTGCAGCGTTTTCCCGAAGCCATCCTGGTGCACAGGCTCGACTGCGCCACCTCTGGCATCATGGTGTTCGCCCTCAACAAGAAGGCCGAGTCTCACCTCAAGACCCAGTTTCAAAACCGCACCACAGAGAAATATTATGTGGCCGAGGTTGCGGGCCTGATGAGCCAGGACAGTGGCAAGATAGAGTTGGCGATGAAACCCGATAGCGAGCAACCGCCGCTACAGAAGATTGCCGAGGATGGCAAACCGGCGACCACCTATTTTGAGGTGCTAGAGCGGCGAAGCAACAGCACTCTGGTGAAACTCAAGCCGATCACGGGGCGAACCCACCAGCTCAGACTACACATGAAGGCGCTGGGCCACACCATACTGGGTGATGATTTCTATGGCGACGAAACCATTATCGCCGCCGCGCCGCGTCTGCACCTGCATGCCGAGCACCTGAGTATCACTCATCCCTACAAGCAGACCAGACTGAGCTTCTCGAGTCTGCATCCCTTCTAAAGCCTTTGCTTTTCAGGAGGCGACTCTCTGGAGCGGTAAAGCTAGACACAAAAAAGGCGCCTAACTGGCGCCTTTCTTCTTAGCTTATGCCGCGCGTTTGGCGGTATAGAAGCATTCACTGCTGTTGCAGAATTGCAGGTTGTTGTCGTCGGAGAGCAGGAAGTATTCGCCGAACAGGTTACCACCGAGATCTTCAAGCTTGAGGCCATTATCGAGTCTAGTTGCCTGCATCTCATCAAAACTATGGCAACCATCGTTATACCAGGTCTCTAGAAACAGCTTATCGCCTTGACGATAAAGGGTGATCTTGTCGCCCAGAGAGGGGCGCTCATCTATCCACTGGCCAATAATTTCGCGTGTTTCCATATCTTGCTCCTGCCAACGTAAACGTTTGCGCTTTTCGACAACCGACATTTCGATAACTTGAAGTAATGACTGTGAACCGTTAGCACTGGCATTGCCTAACATTACCCTAAGCTCAGAACTCATATTTATTTAACCTCTAAATTACCGCAAATGTTACAACATTGTGAAAAAGCAACCATAAACCAACAAGTTAAACCGACTTGTCGTCTCCTTTGTGTGAAATTGTAACCTAGAGCGGAAATAAAAACGCGATCTAAATCACTTTTAATGCATTATTTAAGTAAAGTGTAATACAAATTTTTTTCAACACGCCAAAGCCGTCACTCTCTAAACCTTATCGGCCGCATCGGCTCATGCCATGAGGCCTAAATCGGTCCAAACACAAATCTAGACAAACGATTCAGGCACAAAACCAGTTAAAAAAGCCAGACACAAAAAAGGAGCCAAGCGGCTCCTTTTCAATTCGAAAACTTATTACTCAGGCTAACACTGGCTTATATCTCCGCCTGACGCTCGGCCGCCTCACAGGCCGCCGCGGTAAAGAGCACGTCGGTGGAGCTGTTAAGGGCGGTCTCCGCCGAGTCTTGAATCACGCCAATGATGAAGCCCACGGCGACCACCTGCATGGCGACATCGTTAGAGATGCCAAACAGGCTACAGGCCAGCGGGATGAGCAGCAGCGAGCCACCGGCCACCCCAGAGGCGCCACAGGCCGAAACCGCCGCTACGACGCTCAACAGAATCGCGGTCAGAATATCGACCTGGATCCCTTCTGTGTGCACCGCCGCCAGGGTCAATACAGTAATAGTGATCGCCGCGCCCGCCATGTTGATGGTCGCGCCCAGTGGAATAGATACCGAGAAAGTATCTTCATGCAGATCCAGTTTCTCACACAGAGCCATGTTCACCGGGATGTTGGCCGCGCTCGAGCGAGTAAAGAAGGCGGTCACGCCGCTCTCTCTGAGGCAGGTAAATACCAGCGGATAAGGGTTACGGCGGATCTTAAACCAGACGATAAGCGGGTTGATGACAAGCGCGATAATCAACATAGAACCCAGCAGCACGGCAAGCAGTTGAGCATAGCCGGCAATCGCCTCGAAACCGGTTGCGGCGAAGGTGTTAGCCACCAGGCCGAAGATACCGATAGGCGCCAGACGGATCACGAAGCGCACCATCTGAGAGACGCCGTGGCTCACATCGGCAAATACCGTCTTAGTGTTCTCAGAGGCGTGATGCAGAGCGATGCCCAGGCCCACACCCCAGGCCAGGATGCCTATGTAGTTACCCGTCATCAGGGCGTTAACCGGATTATCGACCACCTTAAAGAGCAAGGTATTGAGGACTTCGCCAATCCCTTCCGGCGGCGTCGCACCTTGGGCGCCGCTTACCAGCACCAGAGAGGTGGGGAAGAGGAAGCTCATGGTCACTGCGGTGATCGCCGCGGCAAAGGTACCAAAGAGGTAGAGGACTATGATAGGTCGCATATTGGTCTTGGTGTTTTTCTTCTGATTGGCAATCGAGGCCGCCACCAGAATAAACACTAAGATCGGCGCAATCGCCTTTAGCGCGCCGACAAACAGATCACCTAAAAAGGCGACACTCTCTGCCGAGGAAGGTGAAAAACTCGCCAGGGCAACCCCGGCAATGATCCCCAAGATAATTTGCAGCACTAAGCTGCCATCTGCCAACTTGGCAAATAAGGAACGATTTTGATTCATTGATTGACCTATCATTATAATTAATTGAATTTAACCTTTGCTCATCGCCGTCAACGTTCGCTGAGCAGAACAGCTTTCTTTATGTTATTTATCGTCTCTCGCCTTGGTCACGCATGGCCGCTATGACCAAAACGTACTAAGGATGAGAGTAAAAGCTGGTGTCAAACACAGGATCTGGCCCAAGGTTAAACTTCCTTCATCCTGTGTTTTATAGAAACTCCCCCGTCTTGTCTAGCAAAGCGCTCGATTTCGCTTTAGATATTACCCACTAGCATCATAAAGATAACAAAAATCTAATCTTTAACTGGCCTGATGCCGCTTTGCCCCCCTGAGCATGGCGTCGATCAGCTCATGGGCGTCAAACTTGGTCAGCGCCTCATTGGCGCCCACCTGATGGGCCTGACTCACACTGATCTCACTCGAGAGCGAGGTGTGTAATATGATATAGGCGTCGGCCAAGGCAGGCGTGTTCTTCACCTCAAACGCCAACTCGTAGCCGTCGAGCCCAGGCATCTCGATGTCGCTCACCAGCAAATCCACCGGCCTTCCCTCCTTGGCGGCCTCCTCCATGATAGAGAGCGCGTCTCTGCCATCTGAGGTCACCAGATAGGGAATATTGATGCTGTCCAGCGCGTCGCTAAGCTGCTTGCGCGCCACCTTGGAATCGTCCACCAGCAGAATATTGAGCGGCTTTAGGATCTCCCGCTGCACATCCGTCAGTATCGCCCGGGTGGTTTCTGGGCTGGCTGGGAAGATCTTGGACAATAACAGCTCCACATCCAGCAGCTGCACTAACTTGTCATCGACCCGGGTCACCCCGGTGAGAAAAGCGTTCTTGCCCAGGTTATCCGGCGGCGACTCGATATCCCGCCAGTTACACTCAATGATCTTATCTATGCTGCGCACCAAAAACCCCATCACCATGCGCTGACAATCTGTGATGATGATATAGGCGTTGGCGCACTCTTCGGGCGTGATGGGCGCGTAGCCCACCGCCGCGGCCATGTCTATGATGGGAATGGTGTGGCCCCTGACGGTCGCGGCGCCCAAAATAGCAGGATGAGATTGAGGGATGGCGCTGAGTTTAGAGAAGGGAACCAGTTCACGGATCTTGAGCGTGCCGAGGGCAAACAACTGAGTATGGGATAAGCGGAACAATAATAGGCCTTGAGATTGGCTAGCCTTACTTTTCATATTCTTACCGACACGTAAATGCTTAATTAGCGATAAGTTTAACCCTAGCATAGCCAGATTAAATTGACGATGCTCAAGCCTT
Source organism: Shewanella sp. KCT (assembly GCF_007636505.1). Taxonomy (NCBI): domain Bacteria; kingdom Pseudomonadati; phylum Pseudomonadota; class Gammaproteobacteria; order Alteromonadales; family Shewanellaceae; genus Shewanella; species Shewanella sp. KCT. Next base: position 9,770 of record NZ_LVDJ01000025.1, on the reverse strand, counting down.
GATAAATTGGCCTTACAACTGTGACTCTATCGGCAGCAGACCGATAAAATCGGCCATGAAACGACGCCAGAAGCTGGCATCGGGGTCGGCATAATAGACTTGGCCCTTAAGATCGTCATGCCAGATTAGCTCGCCATCATTAAGATCCAAGCGGTAGCTGCTGCGCTTGAGGGACTTTTGAATCTCATCCACCATCTCGCCGGCAAACTCGCTCTGGTCGACAATCAGCCCCATCTCAGTGTTGATCCAGGCCGATCTGGGGTCGAAATTGAAAGAGCCGACAAACACAGATGCCCTATCCAGCACAAAGGTCTTGGCATGTAAGCTGGTACGTGAGCTGCCCTTCCAGGCGCTGGGGCGGTTGTTGATGTCCACCTTCACCTCATACAGGGCGATGCCGTTTTCCAGCAACCGCTCGCGATAAGCCTTATAGCCCGCATGCACAGCCAACACGTCGGTGGCCGCCAGACTGTTGGTGATGATGGTGATCTTGATCCCCTGCTTGGCCGCCTCTATCAGGGCCTGACAGCCGCCGTCGGTAGGCACAAAGTACGGCGAGACGATGAGTACTTCCTTGCGCGCCTTGCCCAGGAATTGGCTAAGGTCAGTTAGCAACCACTCCTGATGACCCTGTCTGCTCGCCTTCTGGGGCGGATCGTACAGCAGCTGCGCATCGCCCCAATACCAGGCGAGCCCCTTGGAGGTGATCTGTGTCAGCAGCTCGCTCAGTTCGAGACGATTAAGGTACTCATCGTGGAGGAAGTTCTGCTTGTTTCTGGCCATGATCTTGGCCGCTTCTTTATACATCTCACTGGTCGGTGGCGGCACCAGGTTGACCACACTCTCGACCTGCTCGCTGTTCCAGTAGCGGTCGAATTGATCCGATACCTCATCGACCACATCGCCTATGGTCAGGAGATCGAAGTCGCCAAAATCCACATCGTCATTCTTGGAGAAATACTCATTGCCTATGTTGCGCCCTCCGACAACGGTTATCTGGTTGTCCACGGTTAGGGATTTGTTGTGCATCCTATGGTTGAGGCGGGAGAAGCCGGTCAACATGGCGAAGCTGCGAAAGGTGCGCTCATAGGAGGGATTGAAGAGGCGTATCTCGATGTTGGGATGGCTGGCCAGCAGCACCAGGCCGTCATCCAGGGTCTTGGTGGTGAGGTCGTCCAATAACACCCTCACCCGTACACCGCGATCGGCAGCGTCGATCAGGTGCCAGATCAGCAGGCGGCCGGTTTCATCGTCGTGATAAATGTAGTATTGCAGATCTATGCTCTGGCTGGCGGCATCGACTATCGCCAGGCGGGCCACGAAGGCATCGACACCGGATGAGAGTGGCAGAAAGCCCGTCTTGTTTGGATGCGCCTTGAGATCGCCTTCGAGGTAACGATACAGGCCAGAATCGGTCGGCGCCGCCAGCTTGTGGCTGGGGGTAAGTTGCTGGGGCGGCGGCAAACTGCTGCAGGCCGACACTAGGCTCAGGCTCAAGGCGAGAGTCATAAACTTCGAGGGCAAAGTCATTGCCTTCAAGGTCAAAGCCATCAATTTCAAGGCCAATCGCATCATGCTTTTGCTTATCACAGAGAGGTTCATCACTTGCCCTAACACCATGAATTTATACGCCTAGTCACTAACATAGGCGTTAGCCTTACTCCTGTAAAGCGTATAAGACGTCGTAGACGAATTGATCCCAGCCCTCGGCGCTAAAGGCGATATCCCGCACCGCCCTCACCTGGCTCACCGCATGTAGCGGCGCGGCGCCATTCTCCATCAGGTAGTAGGCCATCAAGAGCCCGGTCCTGTCTTTGCCGGAGCGGCAATGGATCATCACTGGCAGGCCATCGGCCTCACACTGACGAATAAAGGCCAGCGCCTTGGGCAGCTGAGCCACGCAGTGCGCCTCGTCGCCCTCCATGGGGGGAATATTTCCCGACAGCGGAATGCAGGCGTAGCGCAACGCTAACCGCGCCATCTCATCAGGCTCACAGAGATCGCCGCCATTGACCGAGAGTATGGCACCGACGCCCTGCTCCTTGAGTTCACTCAGATCCCAAGGCACCAGGTTGGGGCCACAACGACCGGCAAGTTCGCCTTCGACTAACCAAAAAAGCTGCTGCATCTCTGTTTCACTCTGTTAGATAAACGCGCCCTACTATGAGGGACGCTTCCAGATCGCGTCATTGATCTTGGGTAACTTTTTACGTTTTTTCTTGCCCGTGCCTTCGGGTTTCGCCATAGGCTTCTCCTGGCGCGAAGGACAATCCAGCGGCGCCTCGGCGTCGGCCTCGAAGCCAGGATACTGCTCCCTTGGCAGGCGCAGCTTGTTCTTCTTCTCGATCACCTTGAAATGATGATATTCGTCGTGGCTGATGAGAGAGATAGCCTCACCTGTCTCACCCGCGCGGCCACTACGCCCGATACGGTGCAGGTAATCTGCGGGACTTCTTGGCAGTTCGAAGTTAATCACCACGGGAAGCTTGTCGATATCGATGCCGCGGGCCGCGATGTCGGTAGCGATAAGCACGGTAATTTCACCGTTCTTGAAGCCATCGAGCACACGACTACGGGTGCCCTGGGCCTTGTCACCATGGAAGACCTGGGCGCTGATGCCGCGCTTCTCCAGCTTCTGCGCCAGGTGATCGCAGCTGCGCTTGGCGCTGGCAAATACCAGTACCTGACGCCACTGACGCACCTTGATAAGCTCGGCAAGCAATGCCGTCTTGTTGCTACGGTTAACTGTGTAGACGCGCTGCTCGATATCCGCGCTCTGCGACTCCTGCAGCTGGATCTCGACAGGGTCGGTCAGCAGCTTGGCAGTGAGGCTAAGCACCTCTTCGGGGAAAGTTGCCGAGAACAGCAGGGTCTGTTTTTGGTCGGGCAGTTGTTTGAGGATCTCACCGAGCTCCTCGGTGAAGCCCAGATTCAACATGCGATCGGCTTCGTCAAGCACTAAGGCCTTTAGCAGAGAAAGCTTAACGGCATTGCTACCGAGCAGGTCCAGCAGACGGCCCGGGGTCGCCACCAGAATATCGGCGCCGCCACGCAGGGCCAACATCTGGCTGTTCACCGAGACGCCACCGAACACGGCGACCACCTTGGCTCTTGGCGCCAGCTCGGCGCCATAGCTGATGAAGCTGTCGGCTACCTGCTGGGCAAGCTCACGGGTCGGCACCAATACCAGGGCGCCAACATGATTGCCGCCACCGGCTCTCTGTCCCACCAGCTTCTGCAGCAAGGGCAGCGCGAAGGCGGCGGTCTTACCCGAGCCCGTCTTGGCACCGGCCAGCAGATCGCGACTGGCCAAGATGGCGGGGATCGCTCTTGCCTGAATCGGGGTGGCCTGCTGATAACCGAGATGATGCAGTCTGGCCTGCAGCGCCTTGACCAGATTTAACTGACTGAAATCGGTCGTTGTCAGCGACAGGTCCGATGGCGCAGAGGGCTCAAGAGCAGATGGGTCGAGCGCATTAGTTGTCATGATAAGATTTAGCTAACCGTACAAAATAGAGCCGCGCATTGTACCTAAATTTACGACCAAACACCTAATCTTTACTGCATCTCGTCTTTACTGCCTAATCAACTCAGGCGCCAATCTTATCTTAGATCGCTTATAGGCTTTCGCCCACGGCATCGGCCTCCAGGGCCAGTAGTTGCTGCTTAATCCCCAGGCCATAGGCGTAACCCGTCAGCGCCCCGCCCTTGCCAATGATGCGATGACAGGGAATGATAATGGCGATTCGGTTCGCGCCGTTGGCGCTGCCCACCGCCCGCACCGCCTTGGGGTTATCTATCGCGCTGGCGATATCCGAATAGCTGGCCGCATCACCGAAGGGGTGAGCGAGCAGCGCCTGCCACACCCGATGCTGAAACGGCGTGCCTACCGGCGCCAAGGATAGACTAAAGGCGGTCAGCTTACCGGCAAAATAGGCGGATAACTCGCGCTCTGCCTGATCGAGATGCGCCTCGGCCTGCTCCAGCGCCAGCTGTTCGCGCGCGACCAAGGTCACCTCACGCGCAGCAAAGTCGTCATCTTGCCCGGGCAGAAAGCTCAGGTGCGACAGACCAAACTGATTGGCCGCCAGACTCACCTTTCCCAGAGGCGTGTCTATGACTCGCTCGGCAAGCGCCTGATAGCCTCCTAATCCGGCGTCCCGGCTTAGGGGAATGTACTGAAGATCTATGGTCTGTTGGCTCATTTTAAATTCCCTCGTTGATTTCTAAATGCATTGTGGGCGGCTTTCTCTACTGCTGATTCCAGAGCTGCAGGGTGAGATAACTGCCCCAGGGGGCGACCTGCCGTAGCACCTCTTGGCTGAGCGCCTGATATTGTGCCTGCGCCCGCTTCTTCGCCGCCTTGGGATCTTCCTCTTCAACTGTCTCGCCCTCACAAGCAGCTAGCGCGAGTGGCTGCTCTGATGATTCCTCGTAGGCTAGATTCGAAAGCAACTGCTGTTTAACCACGAGATCCCCAACCAGCAGCACGTCTGGCAGGCTCAGCCCCCGCAGGCGCACATAATCCAGGGTCCAGGGACCTATCCCCTTGATCTGCAGCCAGTCTTCTATCTCCGCCTCGGGGTTAGCCATCACAAAGGCTGCCAGGGCACGAATCGCCTCTTTTCTGATCCCCGGCATCTTAAGCCCATCTAGGCTGGCATCCACGAGCGCCTCCGGGCTTGGGAACAGGAGCACATGACAATCATTCAAGCTAATCGTCTCGCCATAATCGGCCACCAGTTGCCCCAAGAGCTTGATCGCCTGGGTCACACTCACCTGCTGGCCTAAGATGGCGCGGCAAACCGCCTCGAAAGGCGACCAGACGCCGGGCAGACGCAGACCAGGTGATACCTGAGGCAGAGCCTTACCCAGCGCTTGCAGCTTATCGCCTATAGTCAGCATGTCGGCGTCGAGATCCAGGATGCGACGAATATGGCTGATGATCCCCTTGAGCTGGCTGAGAGAGTCCGCCTCGGCGAGATGAATGGTGACATGAAAGCAGGCCTCTTGCTCACTATGAACAGCGCAGAAATAACCCTTGGCGGCGCCGAGCACGAAGCTGCGGCCATAACTCTGTTCATCTAGCCACTCCATCTCGGGCACGGCGCGCTGGGCGAAGAAGCTGCGCAGATGTTGCCAATCATAGGGCGGACGATAGGCAAGCTTGAGTGTCAGGCCCTGGACTGGCAGCGACGGCTGGCCCGTGGCCTTACGGATCTCACTCGGGGTCAACTGCAGCTGCTCACGAAAGATCTCGTTAAAGCGTCTCACGCTGTTAAACCCGGCGGCAAAGGCCACCTGAGTGATCGGCATCTTGGTCTGATGCAGCAGCTGTTTGGCAAACATCAACTGTTGATACAGGGCATATTGCTTGGGCGAAGTGCCCAGGCTGTCGTGAAACAGTTGCCTGAGATAACGCTCGCTGATCCCTAATCGCTCGGCGAGCCCCGTCATAGGGATCGCCTGGGGGCCGCACAAGATGCCGGCGTCGATGAGACTCATGGCGCGATTCAGGCTGGTCTGCTTGCCAAGCCAGGGATTTGAGCCCGGCGCGCTGTCCGGACGACAACGCAGACAGGGTCTCAGGCCAGCCTGAGCAGCCGACAGGGCATCGTCGAAATACCTGACATTGGCCTCCTTTGCAGGCACTGCCGGGCAGATAGGACGACAATAGATGCCGGTGGAGAAGACGCCGACGAAGAACAGGCCATCGAATCTGGCATCCCGTGACAGACGCGCGATGCGATACTGCTCCGCCTTGGGATGCTGCGCCTCGGCCTGCATGGCTTTGCACGCTTTTGCACTAGACTCTTGTGTTTGCTGGCTCACTTGAAGAAGACTCATTTTGCTTTGATAAGGCCACTCTAATGCAGCCTGGGATTGGATACTAGCGGAAAACGGCACTCATGGTGAGAATAACTATCTAAGCAACAATTCGTCGCACTCGGATGATGCCTGCTATATGATGAGTGATAGCAATCAGATCGACTATCATCCTAATAAGCCTAAATTTTATAAGGACTTAAATGTTTAAGCGTTTCGAATCATGGGTTTCCGCCCTACCCGACCAAGAAGCGGTACAGCCGCCCCGTGGGATCTATCAGTTTTGCAGGCATTACACGCGCGGCTTCGAGTTGCCGCTCGCATTAATGTCGATACTGACTGCGCTGCTGGCGATTCTCGAGGTCTCACTGTTTGCGTTTATGGGCGACCTGGTGGATCTGCTCGCCAGCCACAGCCCCGAGACCTTGTTTGTCGAGCAGGGTGACAAGTTACTGCTGATGGCCATCTTGGTGCTCGTGGTGATCCCTGTGCTGGTGTTGCTGCACGCCCTGGTGATCTACCAGGGGCTTTTGGGTAACTACCCCATGTCGATCCGCTGGCTTGCCCACAGGTATCTGCTTAAACAGAGCATCGCCTTCTATCAGAACGATTTTGCCGGGCGCATCGCCACCAAGGTGATGCAGACCTCTCTGGCTGTGCGCGAGACGGTCACTAAACTGCTAGATGTCTTGGTCTATATTCTGGTCTATTTCCTTTCCATGCTGGTGATCATCGCCGATGCCGACCTGCGCCTCATGCTGCCTATGCTGGTCTGGCTGATGATCTATGTGGGGCTGCAATTTTACTACCTGCCTAAGCTGAAACAGGTCTCGACCGAACAGGCCGACGCCCGCTCCACCATGACGGGACGCATCGTCGACAGCTACACTAACATCGCCACTGTGAAGCTGTTTTCTCACACCCAGAAAGAGGCTCAATATGCCAAGGAGAGCATGACAGGCTTCCTCGATACGGTTTATCGCCAGATGCGTCTGGTAACCGGCATCAATGTCAGCGTGCAGGTGATTAATTACTTACTCGCCTTCAGCGTTGCCGCCGTCTCCATCTGGCTGTGGCGCGACAACGCCATCACCATTGGCGCCATAGCCGTGGCGGTCAGTCTCTCTCTCAGGCTCAACGGTATGTCCCAATGGATCATGTGGGAGATCAGCTCACTGTTTGAAAATATCGGCACGGTCGCCGACGGCATGAATACCCTGTCGCGCCCCACCAGCGTTCAGGACAGCGACAATGCCAGCCAACTCACAGTCTCTCATGGTGAGATCGCCTTCAACCGGGTCAGCTTCCACTACGGCGAGGCCAGCGGCGTCATAGAAGATCTCGATCTCAAGATCAAACCCGGCGAGAAGGTCGGCCTGGTGGGCCGCTCGGGCGCCGGCAAGTCTACCCTAGTGAATCTGCTGATGCGTTTTCATGACGTGGAGCAAGGCAGCATCACCATAGATGGACAGAACATTCGCGAGGTGGAGCAAGACTCGCTGCGGGCCAACATAGGTATGGTGACTCAGGATACCTCCCTGCTGCATCGTTCCATCCGCGACAACATACGCTACGGCAAGCCGGATGCAAGTGAGGAAGAGCTGGAAAATGCGATCCGCCAGGCCCAGGCCTACGAATTTATTCAAGGACTTAGCGATCCCGAGGGTAATCACGGGCTCGATGCTCAGGTGGGCGAGCGCGGAGTGAAACTGTCAGGCGGTCAGCGCCAGCGTATCGCTATCGCACGAGTACTGCTAAAGAACGCCCCTATCCTCTTGCTGGATGAGGCAACCTCGGCGCTTGACTCTGAGATAGAGGCCGCCATTCAGGAGAGTCTCTATCAGCTGATGGAGGGCAAGACGGTGATCGCCATCGCCCACCGCCTGTCGACCATTGCCGCCATGGACAGGTTGATCGTGTTAGATCAGGGCAAAATTGTCGAGCAAGGCACACACCAGGAACTGATCAAACAAGGTGGGATCTACGCCCAGCTCTGGGCCCATCAGACAGGTGGCTTCCTCGGTATAGAGTAAATAACTCTACCAAGACACTAATCCATCGACTGGCATAGCCGCTATTTCTGCACGCTGTGTCAGTCGATACGCTATATCAGGCTTGCCGCCTGATGCTTTTCATCCCATTATCAGCCTATAAAACGGCTACCTTTATCACTTATTCGGAAACCAAGCCGGCTCGGTAAAGACCCAGTCATTGTCTTTAACCGGTGTATGGCAGCTAATACAGACCTGCATGCCGCCCTCGAAGGGGGTCTGCTCCTCCCCTACCCAGCGCGCCCAGCCCCAGCCATAGGTGTCGGCGTACTTTACCGAGTCTTTAAACATAAACTCGGCATGGACGAAAGCCTTGGGGCCTATCGCCTGCGGCCAATGGGTTAATTCGCCAGCTTTCCAAACTACCTTCGCAAAGATGGCACCGTCAGGCCAGGGAGAATGTTTACCGCTACGAGCGGCCTTGATAGCCACATCATTACCCAGAATAGCCCTCACCGTATTATTGTCAGTTCTATGGGACACGGCGATGCTTGACCAGGTCTGCCAACCTAGTGGATAGTCAATGCCATGGGAAGGTAAAGGCGTTTTGTCAGCTGCATAACCATTTGATGAAAATAATGAAACGGCTGATAACAGTAGTAAAAGAATTGTCTTCATTGTCTGACTCACTCTGTTGCGAAAAGCACAAATTACTGGCTTAACTATTAGTGTGTCAGTGTAGTCTCAATAGGAAAGCTTTGCCGAAGGTAATCTAGGAAAGGAATTATGTAACGAGTTCAAGCTTGGATGAAAAGGCCGTAGCTTTGATATCAAAAAATTTATCATTTCGCTTCTGTTTCATCGCACGATAAAAGAACAAATCAACTAACTTACTTGTGTTAAGCTCCTTTGTCGTAAAGTGGATCTCAACTTGGTTCGGTAAAAGGCTAAAACTAAAATCAAGAGTCATATTCAATAGCTTACGTGCAATGGCCTTCCCCCTTGCTTCTTTATCAACATAGATTTGACCGATGTAAGTGACTGATTTTTTAATATGGTGCCTGAAATAACAATAACCAATAGGACTCTCATCTTCGACCGCAACCATTACCCAACGAAGATACTCAACATCATTAATCTTGCACTGTGTGATATCAGCTAACACTAAATTCTCAAAGTCTCGTGCTAATTCACTTGAAACCTCAGACAGGTCGAATTCTGATTGGAAAACATCGAGATCTCTAGATATGAACATCAACATAATTGCCCTAATTCATCAGGTTAACGATTTTCCTGAAGTGTGGCACATAATGCCCCGCTCGGCGAAGGCAGATTAGTTTGGCGAAAATAGGCGAGACACAAGCAATTGGATAGGCTCCTGCTCTGTAGGTATTTGACGGCCTCATTTTGAGGCATCAAGGTGCCAATCAAATTCGTGCCATTGAAGCTGAGTAGATCTAAGGAACGATAAGGTAAATGACAGACGAAAAAAAACCACCCTGTTGGGTGGTTTTTTCCACGTAACTAAACGCTTATTTGGTGGAGCCTAGCGGGATCGAACCGCTGACCTCAACACTGCCAGTGTTGCGCTCTCCCAGCTGAGCTAAGGCCCCGAAACTGATTGTGACTATACAGTAAAACCTGAACAAACACAACATCTTATTTCAAAATTTATCAAAATAAGTTGTGGTATCCCATAGGGGATTCGAACCCCTGTTACCGCCGTGAAAGGGCGGTGTCCTAGGCCTCTAGACGAATGGGACGCCGGTCTTACATTTAGACTCCGTAAGGGAGTGAATACTCGTCGAAACCAGTAGGCCATCTCGTAAGAGAAATGCTTCAACGCTATCGAATCGTTAACTTTGCAGTCAACCACTCAAGAAAGTGGTATCCCATAGGGGATTCGAACCCCTGTTACCGCCGTGAAAGGGCGGTGTCCTAGGCCTCTAGACG
>NZ_LVDJ01000024.1:0-24836 GCF_007636505.1 Shewanella sp. KCT | reverse complement strand
ATGTTTGTACATATTGCTATGAACACTCACTATCTCTAGTGAAACTAGATTTAGTAAATCATGCATTGAGATTTAAATCGTTTTCGATTAACTCAATACCTGTGAGTGTCCACACAGATTTCTTGTTTTATCTTGTTAAAGAACGTTTGCCTCATACTGGAGTCCAGCGGGCTAGGGCTGCGTATTCTACGCTTCTCCCTGTCGGCGTCAAGCGCTTTTTTCAAAAGATTTTTAAGTGGTTAATTACTGTGCTTTCGCGCTGTAACTACCGGCTTAAAAACTCGAACCGCTTATCACCTTGACTCGACATTCGTTACCTACTCACTTGGTAAGTAGCGCCGTTTGCCGTGTCAGTGGGAGCGCATTATAGGGAGCCAAATCTTTTGCGCAAGGGCTTTTTCCAAAAAAAAGATCGCATGCCGATCTTTTAGGCAATTGCGATCTTTTTCGTATGATTTGCGGCCAATATTGCCGTGTTTTACTGTTTTTGAGTCTCTGACGCGATAAAGCTCTCGATCAATTTCACCGCTTTCTCATCATCCCAGTCGACAAATGTTCTGACGAAAGCAATCAATTCGCCCTGCTGATTGAGAATAAAGGTCGCCGGAATCGTATCTAAGGGGAAGACCTGACCCAGCTGCTGCTGTGGATCATAGTAAGTCTCGAACTTATCCATCCCCAGAGAGGCCAGGAAGGGTTCAACCTTCTCCTTGCCATTCATATCGATCGATATCGGCAGGACACGAAACTGTTTAGGATCGAATTTGCCTTTGAATCGATCTATGGCTGGCAGCTCACGCACACAGGGGGGACACCAGGTGGCCCACATGTTGACCATTACTACCTGGCCGCGATACTGACTAAAGTCAATCGACTTCCCCTGGGCATCCCTAAAGGGCACAGGATCTATGGGATAGGCTTTTGGCAACACGTTGATCAGATCGACACTCGACTGCACCTCACCGCCTTGCTTCTTCTGCATGCCGGGATAGGCTTGCACACTGGCGGCATATCCGCCTAAGGCGAGAGCCGCCGACAGCAGCGCCGTGGCTAACTTTGACTTCATTTATCGTCTCGCTTGAGCAGTCTATCCAACTCGGCTTGCTCCTCGGCGCTGATCTCCTGATCGACGGCATTGCTGATTCGCTGCTGTCTAACGAAGATAAAGCCGATCACTAAGCCCACTAGCAATAGCGCGATTGGCCCTAGCCATAGGATGTAAGTCTTAGCTTCCATGCGTGGCTTATAGAGGACGAACTCGCCATAACGGCTAGTCATGAACTCGATAATCTCTTCGTCGCCCTTACCGGCATCGACCATTTGATACACTTCGAGTCGCAGATCTTGCGCCACAGGTGAATTGGAATCGATCAGGTTCTGGTTTTGACACTGAGGACAACGCAGCGAGTGAGCCAGTTCGAGGGCTCGTTTCTGGTTATCTACCGACTTAAACTCATAGGTATCCACTGGGGTCGCCATCGCGGCGCCCACCAGCGAGAAAGATAACAGTATTGCGGTAATAAACCCGACTAAGGTCTTCATTAAGATGCTCCCTCAGCTTTAGCCTGAGCCTGTAACTCTTGAATCATGGGGTAGAGTGTCTCATTCCAGACTCGCATATCGATAGGACCGGCATAACGGAAGCGGATGATACCGTTGTGATCCACCAGATAGCTCTCGGGCGCACCGTAAACTCCAAGATCCAAACCTAAACGTCCGTCATGGTCAAAGATATTCTTGGTGTAAGGATCGCCCTCGCGGCTCAGCTCACGGATCGCCATGGCACGCTCGTCACGATAGTTGATGCCATAGATAGGCAAGATGTTCTGTCTTGCCAAACGCATCAGGTAAGGATGCTCATACTTACATGAAGGACACCAGGTGGCCCACACGTTTAGCAATGAAACCTGACCCTTGATGCTGTCATTGGTAATGATCTCATTGGCATCTTCAAGCTTTTGCAGTTGGAAAGCCGGCACCGGCTTTCCTTCTAATGCAGAATCCAGCTGCTGCGGATTCAGGAAGAGTCCCTTATAGAGGAACACCCCCATCACCAAAAACAGAATCAAAGGAATAAATAATACTAGCCTTTTCTTCATACTTGCCCCAATTCAAGTTATGCGGTTGCTAATTTTGCTTGTTTGGCTTTTTCGCCGGCAGTTTCGGTCGCCTTGGCTCTGCGGTAACGCTTATCAGACGCGGCGAACAGACCGCCTACCATCATGAAGATGCTACCGAACCATAACCAGCGCACGAATGGCTTGTAGTTCAGACGCACGGCAAACTCGGTACGGCTGATAGGATCGCCCATGGTGATATAGAGATCGCGGAACAGCCCCCAATCGATGCCCGCCTCTGTCATATCCATGGTACGTACGTTGTACTGACGACGATCAGGTTTAAGCAGAGTAATGAACTCACCGTCTTTGGTCACTTCGACCTGACCCTGCTGGGCGGTATAGTTAGGACCGACAACATTCTTAGTCTCGATGTAGTGGAAGCTATAGCCCGCCAGCTCCTGGGTGATACCAGGGCCCATGCGAACACTCTTCTCGATCGAGTAGTTAGACACCATGGTGGCGCCGACCACAGAAACCGCGATACCTAAGTGAGCGATGATCATACCCAGCTGGCTGCGCCCCATACGCGCCAGGCTGAGACCATCTTTAGACTGCATGATGTCGTAGGCGGCGCGCAGCGTAGCAACTGTTACCCAAGCGGCCAGGCCAATACCGAACATCACCCAAGCATTAAACTTGCCGTCCACCAGGAAAGGCGTCGCCACACCGATAACAGCAGAGACGATGGCAGGCACCAGCAGCTTGGCCCTGAGTTCACCTGCCTTAGCACGCTTCCAGCGGATGCTAGGGCCAATACCCATGAAGGCAAACAGCACGAGTGCAATCGGCACGAATACCGCGTTGAAGTATGGTGGGCCTACAGAGATCTTACCCATGTTGAGGGCATCGATCAGCAGTGGGTAGAGTGTGCCCAGCAGCACGGTACCACAAGCTACGGTAAGCAGGATGTTACCTACCAGCAGCATGGTTTCTTTCGACATCAGCTCGAAACGCGCAGGGCTCTTCATATCGCTTGCGCGGAAGGCAAATAGCGTCAGCGATCCGCCGATGGCGAGACCCAGCAGCAAGAGGATAAACATACCACGGCTAGGATCCGCCGCGAATGAGTGCACCGAAGTCAGTACACCTGAACGAACGATAAAGGTGCCTAGCAGACTCAGAGAGAATGCGAAGATAGAGAGGAGTACCGTCCAGTTACGGAAGGTTGCACGCTTCTCGGTCACGATCACTGAGTGCAGCAGAGCTGTACCGATCAGCCAAGGCATGAATGACGCGTTTTCGACGGGATCCCAGAACCACCAGCCGCCCCAGCCTAGCTCGTAATATGCCCACCAAGAACCGAGCGAGATACCGCCGGTCAGGAAGATCCACGCAGCCAGGGTCCAAGGACGGCTCCAACGTGCCCATGCAGAATCGAGACGTCCGCCCATGAGAGCGGCAATAGCGAAGGCAAAACTCACCGAGAAGCCAACATAACCCAGGTACAGCATAGGAGGGTGGAAGATGAGTCCCACGTCCTGCAGCATAGGGTTAAGGTCGCGTCCCTCCATAGGAATCGGGAACAGGCGCTCAAATGGGCTAGAAGTCAGCAGCATGAAGAGACAGAAGCCTATTACTATCATCGCCAGAATAGCGAGTACGCGAGCGGTAAAGACCTCTTCTAACCCCTTACTGAAGAAGGCAACCGCAGCCGTCCAGACTGACAAGGCAAACACCCAGAAGAGTAAGGAGCCTTCATGGCCACCCCATACGGCAGCGATCTTGAAGAAGATCGGCAGCTGAGAGTTTGAGTGGTGTGCAACATAGGCTACAGAGAAATCGTCGACGGCAAAACTATAACCCAGGACGATGACGGAGAGAGCGATAAAGAAAAACATGCCGTAACTCAACGGCCAGGCATAACGCACCAGATATTGATCTTTGCGAGCAACACCGATTAAGGGGACGCTGGCCAATAGAAAGGCGAATGCCAATCCTATTATCAACGAAAAGTGTCCTAATTCAGGGATCATGGGGTTTCCTCAGTCCTATATGAGAACTAGCCGAAGCATTAGCTTCGCCTAATTCACCAGAGTTTGCAATTCACACAACTCAAGGTACAAAATTTGAGTCATTTTAGTATTTGCTATTGTATCTGTCTGCCTCTTTCGCACAATTCTGGGTGACCTGTCTCATTCTTGCGAACAGAAACGCAGGGTTACAATTGTTATAAACTGGCAGATTTTATGCTCTGACCCTTGTTTGAAACTTAAGTTTCAGCCAATTTTTGAAAATAGAATCGAACTGTGAACCAGTGCAAAAGTATCAGTATTTAACGGCTGGAAACCCTTATATTACTGTTCAATGAATAATCTTTCCGTATAATCTGATCCCTATATCGCGCGGCATCCCCGCATTCCTGCAACTAATGTGAAAAAGAAATAATGACCACACTCTGGATTTTTATTGCGCTTTTTGTATTAGTCAGCCTAGTGCTGATTTGGTTTCCACACTTCCGCCAGCAAAAGATGCTGCAGGCCGAAGAAGCCGGTGTGCGTAAGGCCACCAACCTCGAACTTTTTAACAATCGCCTGGCGACCCTGGAGAAGGAACTTGAGGATGAGCTGCTGGATCAAGATGAATTTAACGCGCTAAAGAAAGAGCTCGAGATCAGTCTGCTACAGGACATGAAACAGGGCGAAGATGAATCTCTGGTCGGTCAGATCAAGCCTAAGAGCCTACTCTGGCCAACATTGATGTCTGTGGTGGTGCTAGGTGTTTCTGGCTACTTCTATGCCAACCTAGGTGCCTATGCCAACCTGGACAAGGCGGTTCCCGACAATCCACACGCAGGAATGGATGCCGCCCAGATCATGACCCAGCGCATTCAGATGATGGAATCACAGCTGCAAGCCGAGCCAGAAAACAGCCAGCTGTTGTTTAGCCTTGGCCATGCCTACATCAGCGCCAACCGTTATGACGATGCGGTAAAAGCATTCGACAAGGCGATGGAGCTAGTGGGTACCCACGCCGAACTGCTTGGTCCTAAGGCCACGGCCATGTACTACAAGGCCAACCAAAGAATCACCCCTGCAGTACAGGCCATTATCGACCAGTCATTGGCATTAGATCCTGAAGATCCTTCTACCCTACTGCTTGTCGGTATGGATGCCTTCTTCAGCGCCCAATATAAGAAGGCGATCGATGCCTGGCAGATCATTCTCGACAGCGACAGAAGCGATGTGGACCGTAGCGCCATCATCAATGCCATCGAGAGCGCCAAGATGAGAATGCAAGCTGAAACTGGCGAGATGCCTAACGATGCGACTCATCAGCAGGCCAAGGCCACTACCGGTAAGACGGTAACCATAGATGTGTCTATCGCACCCGAGCTGGCAGAGAATGTCAGCGGTAGCGATATGCTGTTTATCTTTGCCCGTAACACTCAAGGCCCTAAGGTACCGCTAGCGGCGACTAAGGTATCGGCGAAATCTCTGCCTGTCTCTATCACCTTAGATGACAGCACCGGCATGGGCGGCGATATCAAGCTGAGCGATGCCAAACAAGTTGAAGTGATCGCCGTGCTCTCTAAGCATGGTTCGGTTAAGGCGCAGCCTGGCGATCTACAGGGCCGTCTGGAAACCATGGATGTGGGTTCAACCGCTAAGCTAGTGATTGATACTCTGGTGCAGTAATCTCGGTCCAATATTACCGATTCAATAAATCAGGTTCCGTATCGCACAGAAAAGCCGGCATTAGCCGGCTTTTTTATTGCTCACCTGTCTTGATCGCGAGAGCCTCTTTATTAAAAACTACTTAGCGATAGGCATAAAAAAACCGACCATAAGGTCGGCTTTTTTCAACGAAGTCAAATTACTTAGACATGAACTCGATAGCGTTCTTGTAATCTTCGTCGGTACAATCTGTGCACATACCACCTGGTGGCATAGCGTTCAGACCAGTCTTAACACTACCTACTAGTGCGTCTAGGCCTTTCGCTAAACGAGGCTCCCATGCAGCTGCATCATGAGCTTTAGGGGCACCGGCGACACCCATACTGTGGCATACATGGCATGCCTTGTTATATACAGCTTCACCTTCTTGTGCAAAAGTGTTTGCAGACAAGGTCAATGCAGCCACTGCAGACAATGCTAACAGTTTTTTCATGTTCAATGTTCCTAATGCAAATATTAACAGAGCTCTATGCCACCCTAAACTGGGGCAGACTTATTCTATAGCGGCCCTAGGATACATCAAACTTCAACAAATCTCACCTTTTTGTGATTAATATCAGAATTTGATGGTTCAACATGTTATAGGTGCCCGAGTTACCTGATACATTAGCAATTGTTGAAAAAGTTCAATCTCAATGACGAAAAGGTTTTACTTTTTGGAAGCATATCAAATTGCTGACACTAATCAGATAGCAAGACTAAACCCCTCAAGGGGATTATGTTAATATCGCTTATGTTTACATCAGGCTTGAGATAGAGGGTTCAGTGGTAGAAGAAAAAACAGCAACAACACTGGTATCAGCCGATAACTTGACTTGTATCCGCGAAGAGCGAATTCTCTTCGATGAGCTGAGCTTTGATATCCAAGCGGGTGAGATAGTTCAAATCGAAGGCCCTAATGGCGCCGGTAAAACCAGCCTGCTGAGGATCCTCGCCGGCCTGTCGCGTCCCTACGCCGGCGAAGCCAAGTACAAGGGTACTGACATCACCCGCTGCCGCGACGAATACAATGACGATCTTTTGTATTTGGGCCACCTTGCAGGTGTAAAAAGCGAGTTAACCGCAGAAGAGAATCTTAACTTCAATTTAAGAATCAGCGGGTATGATGATTTCGAAACCAACCAGATCCTCGCTAAGGTAAACCTGTCTGGCTTCGAGGAAGCCTTGGCCGGTCACTTGTCGGCGGGTCAACATCGTCGTACCGCCCTAGCCCGACTCTGGCATACCAACTGTAAGGTCTGGCTACTGGATGAACCATTTACTGCAATCGATAAGAAAGGCGTCGAAGAATTGGAACACCTGTTTTTACAACATGCTCAAAGCGGCGGCTGTGTCATCATGACCACCCACCAGGACATGAGCATTATCGGTGACGATATTCTCCGTAAGATTCGCCTCGATTACCGCTTTATTTAAAGGTGCAGTGAATGAATAAAGGTATCAGTTTCACCCAAGCGTTTTTCACCCTGCTTAGACGCGATCTTAAGATAGCAATTCGTCACAAGGGAGACATCTTTAATCCCTTGCTGTTTTTTATCCTGGTGGTCACCCTATTCCCGCTGGGCATTGGCCCCGAGCCTCAGGTACTGACTCGCGTAGCACCGGGGATCATCTGGGTAGCCGCCCTGCTGGCATCTATGCTGTCACTCGAGCGCCTGTTTAAGGCAGACTTTGTCGATGGCAGCCTGGAGCAGATGCTGCTCAGCCCACAGCCACTGTCACTCATGGTTCTGGCAAAAGTGCTGGCCCACTGGATATTGACCGGCGTACCACTGATTTTGGTTGCCCCGCTACTGGCCGTGCTGCTGCACCTGGAAGCCAACAGCTATGGCGCGCTGATGGCCACCCTGGCATTGGGCACGCCCGTACTCAGCCTGTTGGGCGCCATAGGAGTCGCACTCACCGTCGGCCTGCGTAAGGGCGGCGTGCTGCTTAGCCTGTTGATCCTGCCGCTTTACATACCGGTTCTAATTTTCGCAACCAGCGCCATCGATGCCGCTGGCCTAAATCTACCCTACAGCGGCCATCTCGCTATCATAGGCGCTATGCTGGTCGGTTCGTTAATATTGGCACCTTTTGCAATTGGTGCCTCATTAAGAGTGAGTACTAACTAATATGTGGAAATGGCTACATTCTTACGCAGACCCTCAAAAAGCCTACAACCTCTCTGGCAGGCTATTGCCTTGGTTTGCGACGCTTGCAATCGCGTTTATTGGTGTGGGTTCTATCTGGGGGCTGTTGTTTGCGCCGGTAGATTACCAGCAGGGTGACAGTTACCGCATCATCTTCATCCACGTACCCGCGGCTTCTATGTCGATGTCAGCCTACATGGCGATGGCAACCTCGGCCTTTATCGGCCTGGTATGGCAGATCAAGTCTGCCGACTGGGCAGCGGCGGCCATCGCGCCTATCGGTGCCGTTGTCACCTTTATCGCTCTGATCACTGGTGCTGCCTGGGGTAAGCCTATGTGGGGCACCTGGTGGGTGTGGGATGCTCGCCTGACATCTGAACTTGTGTTGCTATTCCTCTACCTGGGTGTGATCTCTCTGTACGCCTCTTTCGAAGATAAGGTACTCGCCGCTCGTGCCGCCGGTATTCTGGCCATCGTGGGCGTGATCAACATTCCTATCATCAAGTACTCGGTAGAGTGGTGGAACTCACTACACCAGCCTGCGACTATCAAGATCACCGAGAAGTCATCTATGGCACCTGAGATGTTATATCCACTGCTGATCAACATCTTCGGTTTCGGCCTGATGATAGGCGCTATCACGCTTATTCGTTTCAGAGCCGAGATACTTGCCAGAAACGGTATGCGTCCCTGGGTGAGGGAACTCGCGCAAGCTGAAGGAGTCAAATAATGCAGTTCGATTCATTAGCAGATTTTTTTAACATGGGTGGCTACGCCTTTTATGTGTGGCTATCTTACGGCATAACCGCCTTCGCACTGGGTACCTTAATCGTGGTGAGCCTGCGCCAGAAGCGCAAGATCCTTACCGAGATATCCAAGAAGATGCAACGCGAAGAACGCCTCAAAGCCAACCGGAGTAAAGAACAGTGAACGCCAGACGAAAGAAAAGACTCGCCTTAGCAACCGCCCTGATTGGTGGCGTAGCCGCCATCGCGTCCTTGCTACTTTATGCGCTCAATTCAAACTTGAACCTTTTCTATACCCCAACAGAGATTGTTCACGGTAAGAAAGATACAGGCGTTAAGCCAGAAATCGGTCAACGTATTCGTGTCGGTGGCATGGTCACCGTGGGTTCTCTGGTTCGCGATCCAGAAAGCCTACACGTTGAGTTTGCCGTACATGATGCCGCCGGTGGCGAAGTCATGGTGACCTATGACGACCTATTACCGGACCTCTTCCGTGAAGGACAAGGTATCGTCGCCCAGGGCGTGCTGATCGAAGGCGGTAAGCTGGAAGCGACCGAAGTATTGGCGAAGCATGACGAAAACTACATGCCGCCAGAAGTTGCCGAAGCCATGGGCCAGACCCACGAGAAACTCGAATACGACTCTTCACAGAAAACCGGTTACTAGACCGCATATTCTTAGTGTGAAAAGCTAAAGGCCTCAATTGAGGCCTTTTTTATTGCCTGTGCACTACTTAGGAGCAAAATCGACTATAACTATGTAAAAGACTTTGGGGTTATAGCTTTTAGGAAATTCCATCAATGCGCATACTTGCCTGTCTCTTACTACTCTGGGCCAGCCTACCCGCATCGGCCGCCAGGCTGATGTTCATCCACAGCTATCATGAAGGCTATCCATGGGTACAGGATTATCGCCAGGCGATATTGGAAAACCTTAGCGAGCCCACTAAGATGACTGAGCTTTTCCTCGACTCCAAGCGTCTCCCACGCAATGCCTTTGTCAAACGCGCTGATGACGCCTGGGAAGCAATTAAACGCGATAAGCCAGACATCATCATACTCGCCGACGACAACGCCATCTCACTGCTTAGCGAGCGCATCGCGACCACCAAGACCCCTGTGGTATTTCTCGGTCTCAATACTAATCCCAGAGATCATGGCCTGCCGGCCTATCGGCAATTTACCGGTATACTCGAGCGTCCGCTGTTCAAACGCTCCCTACTCTTGGTCGACTGCCTGCTGCCAGGTAATGAGGCCAAGAAGCTTTTGATCCTTTCAGACAATAGCGCGACCTCCCGTGCCGCTTTCAGCCCGATTAGCGCCGACTTTAAGCCGATCAGGATAGGCAAGCTGACCATAGCCTTCACCCTGACTAATTCTGCCGAAGAGTGGAAGCAGGCAGTGATCGGTGCCAAGAAAGCTGGATATCAAGGGATATTTACCGGGCTCTACCATACCCTAACCACGAGCGGTAGTGACTATCTGGAGGCGAGTGAGATCATTGCGTGGACGGCTGAGCATTCCCCCATCCCCCATTTCGGCTTCTGGGATTTTACCGTTGGCAGACATGCCAACCCCGGCGGTTATGTGCTTAACGGCTATGAACATGGCCTGCTGGCCGCTAAATTGATTAATCGACTGTTAGCCGGCGAGCAAGCCAGCAGTTTAGGTTATATCAGTGACAGTAAGGGGGCGTTTCGATTCAGCCTGTCGGGCGTAGCCAAATGGCATCTTTCGATCCCTAAAGAGATCGCCGAGAAGGCAGATTGGGTGGAATAGATTTGCGGCAATAAAAAAGCCGGGCAATGCCCGGCTTTTTACAATGAACTTAAGTGTTACTCAGCAGCTTCTTCAACAGCTTCAGCAGCTTCTGGACGACCTACTAGTTCGATATACGCCATAGGCGCCTTATCACCAGTACGAAGACCGCACTTAAGAATACGGGTGTATCCACCAGGACGTTCCTGGTAGCGTGGACCCAATTCATTAAATAACTTACCTACGACTTCAGCGTCGCGAGTACGTGCAAATGCCAAACGACGGTTTGCAACACTGTCACTCTTAGCAAGTGTTATTAGAGGTTCAACTACGCGACGCAATTCTTTCGCCTTAGCTACAGTAGTCTTGATCACTTCGTGACGGACTAATGAGCTTGCCATGTTACGGAACATAGCTTGACGATGACTGCTGTTACGGTTTAGTTGACGACCACTCTTACGATGGCGCATGACCTAATCCTTATTACCTAAATCTGTACAAACTAGGACTTATAGGTCGTCTGCTAAACTGGCTGGAGGCCAGTTTTCTAGACGCATACCTAGTGAAAGTCCGCGAGAAGCCAACACATCCTTAATTTCGGTAAGAGACTTCTTACCCAAGTTAGGCGTTTTAAGTAGCTCAACCTCAGTACGCTGTACCAGATCTCCGATGTAATGAATCGCTTCGGCTTTCAAACAGTTAGCCGAACGTACAGTTAGCTCTAGATCGTCGACAGGACGCAACAGAATTGGGTCGAACTCTGGTTTCTCTTCTTTCTGCTCTGGCTCAGTGACATCACGAAGCTCAACAAACGCATCCAGCTGTTCAGCCAGGATGGTCGCAGAACGACGAATCGCTTCCTCAGGATCGATAGTACCGTTAGTGGTCATATCGATAACGAGTTTGTCCAAGTCAGTACGCTGTTCAACACGTGCTGCTTCAACATTGTAAGCAATACGCGCGACAGGTGAGAAAGATGAATCCACTAGCAGACGGCCAATTGGGCGATCGTCGTCTTCAGTTTGTGCACGAGCCGAAGCTGGTACATAACCACGACCACGCTCAACGCGGATACGCATGCTAATGTCATTGTTACCAGTCAGATGACAGATAACATGATCAGGATTCATAATAGTAACATCACCATCGTGCGTGATATCTGCTGCGGTAACAGGGCCTGCGCCTGACTTGCTTAATGTAAGCATAGCCTCGTCTTTACCCTCGATAACCACTGCTAAACCTTTAAGGTTTAGTAGGATCTCTAGGATATCCTCTTGTACGCCTTCCTTGCTGCTGTATTCGTGCAGTACACCATCAATCTCGACTTCGGTAACCGCGCAGCCGGGCATAGACGACAATAGGATACGACGCAACGCGTTACCTAGAGTATGACCAAAACCACGCTCAAGCGGCTCCAGTGTAACCTTGGCACGTGTTGGGTTAACCTGCTCGATATCAACGAGACGCGGTTTAAGAAATTCTGTAACAGAACCCTGCATTGTGTCCTCTCTTGTTTATTAGCTTTACTTAGAGTAAAGCTCGACGATCAGCTGTTCGTTAATATCCGCAGATAAATCGCTACGCTCAGGCAGACGCTTGAAAGCACCTTCCATCTTAGCGGCATCTACTTCAACCCATGTTGGCTTTTCGCGCTGAGAAGCAACCTCTAGAGCAGCTTTAATACGAGCTTGCTTTTGAGACTTCTCACGAACGCTAATTACATCATTCGCAGACACTTTGAATGATGGAATATTAACAACGCGGCCGTTTACCATAATTGACTTATGGCTAACTAGCTGACGTGCTTCAGCACGGGTAGCACCAAAACCCATACGATAAACAACGTTATCTAAACGAGTTTCCAAAAGAGTAAGCAGGTTTTCACCAGTGTTACCTTTTAGACGTGCAGCGTCTTTGTAGTAGTTACGGAATTGCTTTTCAAGCACACCATAAGTACGACGAACTTTTTGTTTTTCGCGCAGCTGAACGCCGTACTCAGACAAACGAGCTTTACGAGCGCCGTGTTGTCCAGGTGCAGCTTCAAGCTTACACTTCGAATCAATTGCTCTCACACCGCTTTTCAGGAAAAGGTCAGTACCTTCTCGGCGAGTGAGCTTGAGCTTTGGACCCAAGTATCTTGCCATGTTCTTTCTCCAACTATCCTATTAAAAACGGGGCGATTACACGCGACGTTTCTTAGGAGGACGACAACCATTATGAGGGATCGGCGTCACATCGGTAATGTTGGTTATCTTGTAACCAACCGCGTTCAGCGCTCGAATAGCTGACTCACGTCCTGGACCTGGACCCTTCACGAAAACTTCAAGGTTTTTAACACCGTAGTCCTGAGCAGCAACACCTGCGCGCTCAGCAGCTACCTGTGCAGCGAATGGGGTAGATTTACGTGAACCACGGAAACCTGAACCACCAGAAGTTGCCCAAGAAAGTGCATTACCTTGACGATCTGTAATGGTGATAATGGTGTTGTTGAAAGATGCATGGATATGAGCCATGCCATCAGCAACCTGTTTACGTACGCGCTTGCGCGTTGAACGTGACGGAACTTTAGCCATATTGGTTTACCTTCCCGTTACTTTCTAATTGGCTTACGTGGACCTTTGCGAGTACGCGCATTGGTCTTGGTACGTTGCCCACGAAGGGGCAGGCTACGACGGTGGCGGAGACCACGATAACAACCAAGGTCCATCAGACGCTTGATGTTCATAGAGATCTCACGACGCAAGTCACCTTCTACAATGTATTTAGCAACTTCTTCGCGTAGTGTGTCTATTTGAGCTTCGCTCAATTCCTTGATCTTAGCATCTTCAGCAATTGAAGTAGCCGCGCAGATTTGTTGTGCGCGAGTTAGTCCAATACCATAGATAGCAGTCAATGCAATGACTGTGTGCTTCTGATCAGGAATGTTAATGCCAGCGATACGGGCCACTATGCACTCCTCATAAGTTAAAGGCCATCTGTGAAAAGCCCGGTAGGATACTCGACAGATGACGATTTTGCAAATAATATTTTGACCAGCTCAGAAACTGAGCTGGTCAAAAAGTTTTTAGCCTTGACGCTGTTTGTGTTTTGGTTCAACACAGATAACGCGTACAACGCCGCTACGCTTTACGATCTTGCAGTTACGGCAGATCTTCTTCACGGAAGCTCGAACTTTCATTTCATCACTCCGTAAAGCTACTTAGCGACCAAAGCGATCTAAGTTCGCTTTATTCACTAGGTTAGCTTTCTTCATCACAGACTCATACTGATGTGACATCATATGGGTCTGAACCTGAGCCATGAAGTCCATGATCACGACTACCATAATTAGTAGTGAAGTACCGCCAAAATAGAACTGTACTTTCCACGCGATTAACATGAACTCCGGAATTAAACAGATAAAGGTAATATACAATGCACCGGCCAGTGTTAGGCGAGTCATTACTTTATCTATATATCGCGAAGTCTGTTCTCCAGGACGGATCCCGGGAATAAACGCACCACTCTTCTTCAGGTTGTCTGCTGTTTCACGTGGATTAAATACCAACGCAGTATAGAAGAAACAGAAGAAGATAATCGCTGTTGCATACAACAATGAGTAAAGCGGCTGACCTGGCGATACTGCAAGTGAAAAATCACTTAACCAAGACAAGCCTTCATTCTGACCAAACCACTGAGCTAGTGTGCCTGGGAACAAAATGATGCTTGACGCAAAGATTGGTGGAATCACACCTGCCATGTTGACCTTAAGCGGTAAGTGAGTGCTCTGCGCGGCAAACACCTTACGGCCCTGCTGACGCTTAGCATAGTTAACAACGATACGACGCTGTCCACGCTCAACAAACACAACAAAATAGGTCACAGCAAATACGATCACTGCAATCAACAATAATACTAGTACGTTCAAGTCGCCTTGACGCGCCTGCTCGGCCGTTTGGCCGATAGCAGAAGGTAGACCGGCTACAATACCTGCGAAAATAAGAATCGAGATACCGTTACCTATGCCTCGTTCGGTGATCTGCTCACCCAGCCACATGAGGAACATGGTTCCTGTGACCAAACTCACTACAGCAACGAAGTAGAAACCAAATCCAAGGTTTACAACTAAACCAGGGACCAGGTTTGGCAGACCCGTTGCGATACCGATCGCTTGGAATGTACCCAAGACCAGTGTGCCATATCGAGTATACTGACTGATCTTCTTACGTCCTGACTCGCCTTCCTTTTTCAGTTCGGCCAGAGCAGGATGTACCACAGTCAATAGCTGCATGATGATCGATGCCGAGATGTACGGCATGATACCAAGAGCAAAGATAGAAGCACGTTCAAGGGCGCCACCAGAGAACATGTTGAACATGCCTAAGATGGTACCCTTCTGCTGATTAAACAGCTCTGCTAATACAGCTGCGTCAATACCAGGAATTGGCACGAACGAACCGGCTCTAAAGACGATAATCGCACCAATCACGAACAGTAAGCGGGATTTCAATTCTGATAAACCGCCCTTCGCGCTTTTTAAATCAAGTCCTGGTTTTGCCATCGACGTATTATTCCTCGATCTTTCCGCCGGCAGCTTCGATAGCTGCACGTGCACCTTTGGTTACCTTCAGACCTTTAACGGTCACTGGGCGTTCAATGGTACCTGAAAGAACGACTTTAGCAAACTGTATGTTGCGAGTAACAAGATTCGCATCTTTCAGTGCATTCAAGTCGACAACATCACCGTTAACTTTAGCCAGTTCGCTTACACGAATTTCGGCAGTTACCATCGCTTTACGCGAAGTAAAACCAAACTTAGGCAAACGGATCTTAAGTGGCATTTGACCACCTTCGAAACCGACGCGAACACCGCCACCAGAACGTGACTTCTGACCTTTGTGACCGCGACCAGCAGTCTTACCTAGGCCAGAACCGATACCGCGACCTACACGCTTAGCTGCTGATTTTGCACCTGCAGCAGGTGATAGAGTATTCAATTTCATTGATTAATCCTCCACCTTAACCATGTAGTAAACCTTGTTAATCATACCGCGAACAGCAGGAGTATCTTCCAGCTCAACGGTGTGATTAATACGGCGTAGACCTAGACCGGTCAATGTGGCGCGATGCTTAGGCAGACGGCCAATTGAACTCTTAGTCTGAGTTACTTTTAATGTTTTAGTAGCCATGGTGCTTAACCTCGAATTTCATCAACATTGAGGCCACGCTTAGCTGCGATTTGAGCTGGTGACTTCATGTGCACCAACGCATCTACAGTTGCGCGAACGATGTTGATCGGGTTAGTAGAACCGTATGCTTTCGACAGAACGTTATGAACGCCTGCTACTTCCAATACGGCACGCATCGCACCACCGGCAATAATACCAGTACCTTCAGAAGCTGGTTGCATGTAAACACGCGAACCAGTGTGACGGCCCTTAACAGGGTGGTGCAAAGTACCATTTACAAGTTCAACAGAAACAATGTTACGGCGAGCCTTTTCCATTGCTTTCTGGATAGCGGCAGGTACTTCACGCGCTTTACCATAGCCATAGCCGACTTTACCGTTACCGTCACCCACTACAGTCAGTGCAGTGAAGCTAAAGATACGTCCGCCTTTAACTACTTTAGAAACACGATTTACTGCAACTAACTTCTCTTGCAGATCGTCTTTTTGTGGAGCTTCAAATTTAGCCATTTTTAATCATTCCTTAGAACTGTAGGCCAGCTTCACGAGCAGCGTCTGCCAAGGCAGCTACGCGTCCGTGATACTTAAAGCCGGAACGATCGAATGCAACTACAGTTACGCCTTTCTCGATAGCACGCTCAGCAATAGTCTTACCTACTGCTTTAGCCGCTTCTACGTTACCTGTGTATTTAAGCTGCTCTGATACCGCTTTTTCAGCAGTAGAAGCTGCCGCCACAACTTGCGCGTTGGCATCAATAACCTGTGCGTATGTGTGACGTGGTGTACGATGTACAACCAGACGGTTAACGCCCAGCTCTTGGATCTTCTTACGAGCGCGAGTCGCGCGGCGTAAGCGAGATGTTTTCTTATCCATATCGCGTTACCTACTTCTTCTTAGCCTCTTTACGGCGTACTTGTTCATCAGCATAGCGAACACCCTTGCCTTTGTAAGGCTCTGGTGGACGGTAGCCACGAATTTCTGCTGCAACCTGACCAACAAGCTGCTTATCAGTACTCTTAAGTACGATTTCAGTTTGTGATGGACACTCTGCAGTTACGCCGTCAGGAAGCTGGTGTACTAGAGGATGTGAGAAACCTAGAGTCAGGTCGATACCGTTACCAGCAATCTTTGCACGGTAACCAACACCAACTAGAGTCAGCTTTCTTTCGAAACCTTCGTTAACACCAACAACCATGTTGTTGATTAGTGCTCGAGCTGTACCAGCTTGTGCAGCGCTAGTCACGCCTTCAGCTGGAGAACACTTAATTTCGTTGTTTTCAACAACAACAGAAACGTCAGCGTTGATTACTCGAGTCAAACTACCTTTAGCACCTTTTACGGTGATAGTTTGTTCGTTTAAAGTCACTTCTACGCCTGCAGGGATAGCGACTGGTGCTTTTGCGACACGAGACATTGCTAGCTCCTTATGCTACGTAGCAGATAACTTCTCCACCCATGCCTTGTTGGCGGGCGGCACGATCAGTCATCAAACCTTTAGAAGTGGACACGATTGCGACACCCAGACCGCCCATCACCTTTGGTAGTTCGTTTTTACCTTTGTAAATACGAAGACCAGGACGACTTACGCGCTGGATAGTCTCAACGACTGGTTGGCCTTGGAAATACTTCAAAGTGATTTCCAAAACCGGCTTGGCTTCGCCTGCTACGGTGTAGTCAGTGATATAACCTTCTTCTTTAAGCGTCTGTGCGATAGCAACTTTCAGCTTAGCAGAGGGCATAGATACTGATACTTTGTTAGCAGCTTGGCCGTTACGAATGCGAGTTAACATATCCGCAATTGGATCTTGCATGCTCATATTAGCTTACTCCGTGACAAGTATTACCAGCTGGCCTTACGCAGACCAGGAACTTCACCACGCATGGTAGCTTCACGCAATTTGATACGGCTTAGGCCGAACTTGCGTAGGAAACCATGTGGGCGACCAGTTTGACTACAACGATTACGCTGACGCGCAGCACTTGAGTCACGTGGTAGACCTTGCAGCTTAAGAACTGCATCCCAACGATCTTCATCAGAAGTAGTTGGATTGCTAATGATAGCCTTAAGAGCTAGACGCTTTTCAGCATACTTAGCCACGAGCTTGGCACGTTTTGCTTCACGTGCTTTCATTGAACTTTTTGCCATTTCGCTACCCTTATTTCTTGAATGGGAAGTTAAAGGCGTCTAATAAAGCACGGCCTTCTTCGTCATTCTTCGCAGTAGTAGTGATAACAATATCCATACCGCGGATCTTATCGATCTTATCGTAATCGATTTCCGGGAAGATGATTTGCTCACGTACACCCATTGCGTAGTTACCACGTCCGTCGAACGACTTAGCGCTCAGACCACGGAAGTCGCGGATACGCGGGATTGCGATATCAACTAAACGCTCAAGGAATTCCCACATGCGTTCACCACGCAGGGTAACCTTGCAGCCGATCGGGTAGCCATCACGGATTTTAAAACCAGCAACTGATTTACGAGCAACAGTTACAACTGGCTTTTGACCAGCGATAGCAGTCATGTCACGAAGCGCGTGCTCCATAACTTTTTTATCTGCTACAGCTTCGCCAACACCCATGTTAAGGGTGATTTTCTCAATCCGAGGGACTTGCATGACACTGGTATAACCGAACTTCTTAGAAAGCTCAGCGATAACAGTCTCTTTATATTTATCATGCAGTTTCGCCATCGTTTACTCCAATTACTTAACGAGTTCACTGTTCGACTTAAAGAAACGGACTTTTTTGCCGTCTTCAAATCGGAAACCAACGCGATCAGCTTTGCCAGTGGCAGAGTTGAAAATCGCTACATTTGATGCTTGTATTGGCGCTTCTTTCTCAACGATACCACCAGTCACACCCATTTGTGGGTTAGGCTTCTGGTGCTTCTTGATCAGATTGATGCCTTCTACAATTAATTTACCAGTTGGTAAAACTCGAGAAACCTTACCGCGTTTACCCTTGTCTTTACCTGCTAGTACAATTACTTCGTCTTCACGACGGATTTTAGCTGCCATTTTGAAGCTCCTTACAGTACTTCTGGTGCCAGAGAAACAATTTTCATAAATTGTTCTGTACGCAGTTCACGCGTCACTGGTCCAAAGATACGAGTACCAATCGGTGCAAGGTTTGCGTTTAGCAATACCGCTGCATTGCGATCGAAGCGAATGACAGAACCATCTGGACGACGTACGCCTTTCTTAGTACGGACTACCACCGCGTTATACACGTCACCTTTCTTCGCTTTACCGCGAGGAATTGCTTCTTTTACAGAAACCTTGATGACGTCGCCGATACCGGCATAACGACGATGAGAGCCACCCAAGACCTTAATACACTGAACTCTACGAGCGCCACTGTTACAGGCGACTTCTAGAGTCGATTGCATTTGGATCATTTTAAGTGCTCCGCTATCGTTACTTCACTAATCCCATATTTGGGGCATTTTTAAACCATTCTAGACCAAATAACGTCTAAAATGGCGCGCAAGTATAACACCGCAAAATAGGAATAGATAGTATTAAAAATAAAAACGGCCCCAAATCTAGGAGCCGTTTCGCTAATCACCTAATTAAATTAGGCTTTTGTTACTACTTCAACCAGAGTCCAAGACTTAGTCTTAGACAGCGGACGGCATTCGCGAATAGTCACGATATCGCCAGCATTACACTGATTTGTTTCGTCATGTGCATGGATCTTAGTAGTACGCTTGATAAACTTCCCGTATAGAGGATGCTTAACCTTACGCTCAATAGCTACAGTGATAGACTTGTCCATCTTGTTGCTAAGTACACGACCTTGCAAAGTACGGATTTTATCAGTCATTATGCACCCGCCTTAGAAGTAATAATGGTCTTAACGCGCGCAATGTTACGACGCACGATTTTGAGCTGGTGAGTCTGAGTCAACTGACCAGTGGCGTGTTGCATACGCAGATTAAACTGCTCACGCAGCAGACCAAGCAGTTCAGCGTTCAGTTCTTCAACGCTCTTCTGAGTTAGTTCGCTCGCTTTCATTACATCACCGTCTTAGTTACGAAGGTAGTCTTAATAGGAAGCTTGGCAGCAGCAAGAGTGAAAGCTTCACGAGCCAACTCTTCTGATACACCATTCATCTCATAAAGAACCTTACCAGGTTGAATCTGGCAAACCCAGTATTCAACATTACCCTTACCTTTACCCATACGCACTTCAAGAGGCTTAGAGGTGATTGGCTTGTCAGGGAAAACGCGGATCCAAATTTGACCTTGACGTTTAATGTGACGTGTCATAGCACGACGCGCAGATTCGATTTGACGAGCAGTCAGACGGCCACGTCCAACAGCTTTCAAACCGAACTCACCGAAGCTTACTTCAGTGCCGTTCGCCAGACCGCGGTTACGGCCTTTGAACATTTTACGAAACTTCATTCGTTTTGGTTGCAGCATTGCCAGCTCTCCTATTTACCGCGAGGCTTACGCTTCGGCTGCTGTTTCGGCTCTTCTAGCGCAGGAACAACGCCGTCTAGAACTTCACCTTTGAAGACCCAAACTTTAACGCCGATCACACCGTATTGAGTGTGACTTTCTGCAGTAGAATAATCGATATCAGCACGCAGTGTATGTAGAGGCACACGACCTTCACGATACCACTCTGAACGCGCAATCTCAGCACCGCCTAAACGGCCGCTCACTTCAACTTTGATACCCTTAGCACCTAGACGCATTGCGTTCTGTACCGCGCGCTTCATAGCACGACGGAACATTACACGACGCTCTAGCTGAGAAGCGATGCCTTCGGCAACTAGCTTCGCATCTAGCTCTGGCTTACGGATTTCAGCGATGTTGATTTGAGCTGGAATACCAGTCAACTTAGCAACTTCGTTGCGCAGCTTTTCAACATCTTCGCCTTTCTTACCGATCACAACACCTGGACGGGCAGTGTGAATGGTAACGCGAACACTCTTAGCTGGACGCTCGATAACAATCTTAGAGACTGAGGCTTGCTTAAGTTTCTTTTCTAGAAACTTACGCACTTCCCAGTCGCTGCTTAGATTGTTGGCATAATCTGATTTATCAGCGTACCAAGTCGAGATCCAAGGCTTAGTGATACCCAGACGGATACCATTAGGATGTACTTTCTGTCCCATTGCTAACTCCTAGCGATCTGACACAACCACAGTGATGTGGCTGGTGCGCTTGATAATACGATCAGCACGGCCTTTAGCACGTGGCATGATACGCTTCATAGTTGGACCCTCGTCTACAAAGACTTTTCCAACTTTCAGCTCGTCAATGTCAGCACCTTCGTTGTGCTCAGCATTAGCGATAGCAGAGTCTAGTACTTTCTTAACAAGTACAGCTGCTTTCTTAGGGCTGAAAGTCAAAATTTCAAGAGCCTTAGCAACAGGCAGTCCACGAATTTGATCTGCAACCAAACGACACTTTTGAGGCGACGTACGGGCAAAACGATGTTTAGCTAAAACTTCCATCTCGAGTCTCCCGTATTAACGCTTCTTCGCTTTCTTATCAGCAGCATGGCCGCGATAAGTGCGAGTTGGTGAAAATTCACCAAGCTTGTGGCCGATCATCTCGTCAGTTACGAACACAGGTACGTGCTGACGACCATTATGGACAGCGATGGTCATTCCAATCATGTTAGGAATGATCATTGAGCGGCGAGACCAAGTCTTGATAGGCTTCTTGTCACCCGCTTCCATCGCTTTCTCTACCTTCTTCAGCAAGTGTAGGTCAATGAATGGACCTTTCTTGAGAGAACGTGGCATGGCGAATCCTCTTACTTTTTGTTACGACGACGTACGATGTACTTGTCGGTGCGTTTGTTACTACGGGTCTTATAACCCTTAGTTGGGACACCCCATGGAGTCACTGGGTGACGGCCACCAGAAGTACGGCCTTCACCACCACCATGTGGATGGTCTACTGGGTTCATTGCAACACCACGAACTGTTGGGCGTACGCCTCTCCAGCGCTTAGCACCTGCTTTACCCAACTGGCGTAGCATATGCTCGGCATTACCAACTTCACCTAATGTCGCGCGGCAATCTACTGGCACTTTACGCATTTCGCCAGAGCGAAGACGTAGAGTGGCGTATGCGCCATCACGAGCTACAACTTGTACGTAGGTACCTGCTGAACGAGCGATCTGAGCACCTTTACCAGGCTTCATTTCAACTGCGTGAACAACGCTACCTACTGGGATGTTGCGTAGTGGCAAAGCGTTACCCGCTTTGATTTCAGCATCGATACCAGACTGGATTTGATCACCAGCTTGCATGCCTTTAGCAGCAAGGATATAACGACGCTCACCATCAGCATACAAAACAAGTGCGATGTTAGCGGTACGGTTTGGATCATATTCCAAACGCTCTACTTTAGCAGGGATACCGTCTTTGTTGCGCTTGAAGTCAACAATACGGTAGTGCTGCTTGTGTCCACCACCTACGTGACGAACAGTAATACGACCGGTGTTGTTACGGCCACCGCTCTTA
This sequence comes from Shewanella sp. KCT, assembly GCF_007636505.1. Lineage (NCBI taxonomy): Bacteria > Pseudomonadati > Pseudomonadota > Gammaproteobacteria > Alteromonadales > Shewanellaceae > Shewanella > Shewanella sp. KCT. The sequence continues at coordinate 2,744 of NZ_LVDJ01000024.1, read as the reverse complement.
GCTTTTTTCGCCAACAGGCCAGCAAAGGGTTTACCCTTATGCAGATCGCTGTTCACCACTTTAACAACGTGGCGACGACCAGCAGAGGTTGGCTTACACTTAATAACTGCCATGATAATTCTCCTTTGCTTACTCAGCGCCGACGAAATCGATGTCAGCACCAGCAGCTAAAGTCACATAGGCTTTTTTCCAATCGCTACGACGGCCAGTACGGGCACCGTGACGCTTAGTCTTACCTTTGTTAACCAAAGTGCGAACTGAATCTACTTCAACTTCGAACAACTTAGCTACTGCAGCTTTAACTTCAGCTTTAGTCGCATCGATAGCTACACGGAAAACGACCGTGTTGTTATTTTCAGCGCAAACAGTACTCTTTTCAGAGATGTGTGGCGCTAGAATAACTTTTAGCAAACGTTCTTCGCTTATCATCCCAGCATCTCCTCGATTTGCTTAACAGCATCGGCAGTAACCAGTACTTTTTCGAACGCGATTAGGCTTACTGGATCGATACCAGCAACGTCGCGAACGTCAACTTTGTACAGGTTGCGTGCAGCTAAGAACAAGTTCTCGTCAATCTCTGGAGTAACAATTAATACGTCTTCCAGCTTCATGTCTTTCAGCTTAGCCTTCAACTCTTTAGTCTTAGGAGCTTCAACACCGAATGACTCAACAACAACAAGACGATCTTGACGTACTAATTCAGACAGAATGCTCTTAAGCGCTCCGCGGTACATCTTCTTGTTTACTTTTTGGCTGTGATCTTGGGTTTTAGCAGCGAATGAAACGCCACCGCCACGCCAGATTGGGCCTTTAACAGTACCAGCACGAGCACGGCCAGTACCTTTTTGGCGCCATGGCTTTTTGCCAGAGCCAGTTACTTCTGCGCGAGTCTTTTGAGCACGAGTACCCTGACGCGCGTTTGCAGCATATGCTACAACTACCTGATGAACCAGTGCTTCATTAAAGTCACGGCCGAAGGTAGTTTCGGAAACTTCAAGAGCACTCTGTGCGTCTTTCAATACCAATTCCATTACTATCTCCTCAGACCTAAGCTTTAACGGCAGGCTTGATGATCAGGTCGCCATTAGTAGCGCCTGGAACTGCACCCTTAACCAATAGCAGGTTACGCTCAGCATCTACACGTACAACGTCTAGATTCTGGGTAGTAACACGCTCTGCACCCATGTGGCCAGACATTTTCTTACCTTTGAAAACGCGACCAGGTGTTTGGTTTTGACCGATAGAACCGTTAGCTCTATGTGCCAATGAGTTACCGTGTGTTGCATCTTGAGTACGGAAGTTCCAACGCTTGATACCGCCTTGGAAACCTTTACCCTTTGATTGACCAGTAACATCAACTTTCGCTACGTCAGCGAAGATATCAACATTAAGCTCAGCACCTACTTCGATGCCTTCGCCTTCACCGTCAGCCAGACGCATTTCCCACAAACCACGACCAGCTTCAACGCCAGCCTTAGCAAAGTGACCTGCTTCTGGTTTAGTGATGCGATTAGCTTTTTTGGTACCAGTAGTAATTTGAAGTGCACGGTAACCGTCAGTTTCTAAAGTTTTCACTTGAGCAACGCGGTTAGCTGCAATTTCAATTACTGTTACAGGTATTGACGCACCATCTTCAGTGAAGATGCGAGTCATACCTACTTTACGACCGATAAGACCGATAGCCATCTCTCAAACCTCTTCTAAGGATCTCAATTAACCTAAGCTAATTTGAACGTCAACACCTGCCGCCAGATCTAGACGCATAAGTGCATCTACAGTCTTTTCAGTCGGCTCTACGATGTCAACAAGACGCTTATGAGTACGAAGTTCGTACTGATCACGCGCATCTTTATTAACGTGTGGAGAGATCAAAACGGTATAACGCTCTTTACGCGTTGGTAGTGGGATTGGACCACGTACCTGGGCGCCTGTGCGCTTAGCAGTTTCAACGATTTCCGCGGTAGATTGATCGATCAGACGATGATCAAATCCTTTGAGGCGGATACGGATTCTTTGGTTCTGCATTGACCAGAGCTCCTAAAATGGACACATAAAAAATCACCCTCTAGCTTCTTCCTTACTGGAAAAGCAGAGCGAGATGATTTAACCGTTCGACTCCAAATCGGAGTCGCTGTATTATTTTACGTCGGTTTCGAGAACCGACAAACTTCGCCTAATGGTTAAGGCGAGGGGCCATTATACTGATCTAAAGTTTAAGATCAAGCCCGTTGAACGAATTAACAGCAGTTATGCGTTAACTCTCAAAGTGGCGAGTATTATACTTATCCAGATCAGAAAAGCTAGCCCCCCTCTGCCAACAAATCGCCGGCAATAAAAAAGGCAGCCTAAGCTGCCTTTTTCAGTGTGTTTGTAAAATCAAATGCTATTAAGCGATGATCTTAGCTACAACACCAGCACCAACTGTACGGCCACCTTCACGGATAGCGAAACGTAGACCTTCGTCCATCGCGATTGGGCAGATCAGAGTAACAACCATCTTGATGTTGTCACCAGGCATTACCATTTCAACGCCTTCTGGCAGCTCGATAGTACCGGTTACGTCAGTTGTACGGAAGTAGAACTGTGGACGGTAGCCCTTGAAGAATGGAGTGTGACGACCACCTTCTTCTTTTGACAGTACGTATACTTCTGATTCGAACTGAGTGTGTGGAGTGATTGAACCAGGCTGAGCCAGTACTTGACCACGCTCAACTTCATCACGCTTAGTACCACGTAGTAGTACA
>NZ_LVDJ01000023.1:0-43478 GCF_007636505.1 Shewanella sp. KCT | reverse complement strand
AGATGCAGATGTGGTGGAATTGGTAGACACGCTAGCTTCAGGTGCTAGTGGCTTAACGGCCGTGCGAGTTCAAGTCTCGCCATCTGTACCAACTTATCGATGTTTAGTTATGCCAGAGTGGTGAAATTGGTAGACACAGGGGATTCAAAATCCCCCGCCCTTAAAAGCGTGTCGGTTCGAGTCCGACCTCTGGTACCATCTCTTCTAGAGATTTCAAGCCGACATTAAGTCGGTTTTTTTGTGCCTGTTATTCTGGCGTCACAGTTGTCTTAAATACGCCCATTTCGTAATAGCTCATAAAGTTTGGCTCCCAAATGGTGTACATGTCCTGGGCTATCTCGATAGCAAACACACCAAAGTTGGTTTGAAAGATCCCACTCCCAAAATCAAAGTCGATAGCCTTGGCTAGTTCAGCAAAATGACCCGTTCCAACATAGCAAAACTCGGTAATGTAATTAATCTGCCACTGTTCACTATGCCACTCTAGGCGTATTTCGACGGGGCGGTATCCACCCGCTTCGGCGCTGTAGCTCTCGTCTCGAAAATTAAGTGTCACTGCATGGCCGTCAACATCTTTGACTATTGATGCTAATAGATTGGCAAACGGTTCGGAGATTCGGACGGGTAAGTCGGTGTTTATGGCTTTCATAAGGTTTTCCATTAATAACAGGTCTAACAAAGGGGGCGGTATGCCCCCATCTGAAGGTGTGATGCTGGTTCGGTGTAAGTTGTTACTTACTGGTCTTGTTTGCTGGCTTCTCATTAGTCGCTTGGTTTTTGGTTTTACTGCTGGTCTTACTGGTGTCTGTTGCAGAGGCTTCTTCCTTATCTTTGCTGCTAGCCTTCTTGCCGAATTTGGATGAAGCAGCCAGCAGCTGTTCATCCAGCTCTCCTTTCTCTACAGCATCAATCACTACCTTAATCACTTCAGGTAGCTTGGCTTTCTCCCCAACATCGATAGCAGGGCAACCTTTTTGCAGTTCAACAGGCTTATTACTAATCCGCACTTCAAAGTAGTAATGGTTTTCGCTGTCGTAATACCAAGGCCTGACGACATAACGGCGACGGATTTTCTTGCGCTCTCCCGTGTCAGGGTCTTTGATCGAGCGCTCTTTGTAGGCCTCAAACTCACGACCTTCTATCATGCATTCGGCCAATGTCAGTTGTTGCTCGAGCTTTTCTAACAGCTTCATGCGTTTACCTAGCACGGGTGGCTTAGGCGCGATTTCAGGGCGAGCGATAACCTTGAGTGAACTCAATACATTAGTCATGGTGGTTTCCTTATTGTGGTGTTAGCGGATAAATCCGATTTGGGGTTGCCCTTGCTTACGGCTATTTTCCGCGCTAAGTAAGGCGAGGGCGGTTGTACGATGATTGTGTTTAGGTGTAAAACGTTGGCGTCTTGCTAAGATGGCAAAGTCACCTGGTGTTAAATGGGTTAGGGTGTTTAGTGTCGATAGCTCGATATTAGTCAGGCGCTTAATACCAAAGACTTGCCGAAATAATGCTTGGCGCTGTTCAAATGTCAGATAGTCACAGATGAGCTTTACATCAAAGCGGCGCATCACAGCACTATCGATGCGCTCCAGCGCGTTAGTCGCAGCGAATACGGGCACAGTATTACATTCAATTTGCGAGAGCAGTTCGTTGACGAGCTGTATTTCATGCAACGCAACAGTGCTGTCGCGCTTGCTAAGCAGACTATCGACTTCATCTATCAGTATCAGCTTCTGCTGTTTGTGTGCGTCTCTGAAGAGCCTAGCGACGTTCTGCTCGCTCTCTCCTACATATTTACTGAGTACGTCAGAGCATTTGATATGCATGAGCTCAAAGCCGTGAGTTTCAGCAAGATGATGTACCCAAGCTGTTTTCCCTGTTCCGGCGGGACCACTGAGCATGACCCTGATAGGCATTGCCTGTTCAAGCGCACTGTTAACTGTGGTTATTATCTCGGTTGCTTGCGATGTGGTAGGTGTAAGCTCCTCTTTCACTACCTTGAAGTTCAGCATATTGCTATCGAACTGAAGTTCTCCTTGGTACTTCGGTTCCTGCACTTCTTCATTACAGGCCTCCAAGGTGGCATCTATTACCTCATCTAACACGCTCTCGGCCTTGCTTCCTTTGAGTTTTAGTGTCATTGCAACATGGGCGGCATTACCTACCATGGCAGGAGTAACATTAGGTTTCTCCGAGAGTAGTAACCGATATTCATCAGACACTTTAAGTGGCGTAAGTAACCGCTGACTCATGGCGTAGGCAAAGGGTTCATCAGGTACGGGTATCTCCATAACCAGTTTAAAGCGGCGAATAAAGCTAGGCTCTAACAAGTCGACATGGTTGGTTATCCAAATAGCTGGCACGGCATTGTTTTCCAATACCCGCATGAGCCCTTCTTTGGCATAGCGTTCATCTGCCTGAACAAATAGGCTTTCGCATTCATCTACCAGTAGCAGGCTTTCGTCGCTATGAGACAACAAAGCTTGAAGCAGATTCAGGTATCCAAGGCGCTGCGAAGCATGATCGCGGGTTTGAAACTCTCCAGCCAATTGACCGTCCATCAGCTTTAAGCTGCGAACTTCCAATAGGCTACGTCTAACAGTCTTGGCTAAGGTGCGAGCTAACTCCGTTTTCCCTGTTCCTGCTTTGCCATACAGCAATACGTTGATGCCGGCATTGTTAGCTTTAGTGATAGCCTTCAGATAGCTCACTAACAGGTCAGTATTGACGTGGACGAACTGGGTTAATGGAAACTGTGCGTCAGGGCTTTTAGAGAGTATGGGGGCAAGTAACTGCTCACAACTTACTAGCTTCTGCTTAACCAGTATCGGCACCAATAGTGTTGGCAGTCTCATCAGATAGGGCATTGCCAATGATGCTTCTTCGACCAACTGACACTGCGCCAACACGGTTAACTGTTCAATGATGGTGGTACTTTCAAGCCCTGTCTTCTCTTCTAACATCCGTTCTAGGAGTGTTTCATCCTCATCGGTCAGTAAATTGGTGAGCCTTCTTAGGCCAACATTGGCGTTAGCAACAATTAGGTATTCCATAACGGCCTGCATTTGTTGTTGCAGGGCAAAGCACTGGCACAAGAACAGAGCGTTATGACGAACAATTTCACTACAACTAGGTACGCGATCTTTGTCTGGCAGCATGGTCAATATGCTGTCCAGGCTGTAGTGCTGACGACTGCTGACACGCTTACCTGTAATGCTTTCGAGCACTGGAGAAGGTATATATTGCTCTTCCTCATTAAATGAGGCATTGATTAACGCCTCGCTAAATTGAGAGGCAAGATAGTGACAATGCCGAGCTTGCCTGTGAGGAGACTTAGATTGTTTTAACATCTTCTCCTCCTGCCACGTTGCTTAGGCGCTGGCACATAGTTCAGGGCTGAAGCAGCTTCACGCATAAAGGCATCACCACGCTTATCATAGATAGTGGTGGTGCTGATATCCGCGTGTCCCGCCATTTGGCGAACCGTATTGATATCGACGTCCTGCTCAAGTAGTCGAGTAATGAAAGTACGGCGCAAGTCGTGAGGAGATGCGCCAGATATCCCAATATCAATGAGCTTGTCCTTCACCAATCGATAAAGGGTGTCACTGCTGACTGGCTGGGTAACGTCCAGTTTGCCAGAGATATAACACTTACAAATGAGCCAACCTTCTTGTCGGCTACGAAGTTTTAGCCAAGCGCTAATATGTTGCTCAACCCAACTAGGTAAGAACAGTACTCGGCTTTTGTTACCTTTGCCTGCTACCACAGTGATAGTGGAGTTAAGTCTGTCGTAATCAGCCATTGATAGTGCTGCTAGCTCACTACGGCGAAGACCCGTACCCAAGAACAGTGCAAAGATTGCTAGCGTTCTCAGGCCATAGGCTCCTTTGGGCTTAGCCAGTCGTTCAAATAGCTCATTTACTTGTTTAACTGTGAGTGGATTGCCCTGATGGGCACCATGTTTCATGTTTGCGATGCTAGATATGTGTGCGACTTGCTGCATATCAGCTTTTCCCATAAGGGCTGCGACTTTGACGATATTCTTTATCGCTGTCATGGCGCGATTAATTGAACGTGCAGACCATTGCTCATGTATCAGCAAAGCACGTATCTGCATAGCTTGTTGATAGTCGACGCTGCTCAGTCGTATGTCGATGACTGTATCAGGCCAGTCCATTAATCTGCCTATACTGCGCATCTGTGATTCAATAGATCGCTTACTGTTAGGCGCAAGGCGGCTCAAATACAGCGCATAAGGGGTTGCTGTCGTCATAGAAATAACTCCAGAAATAGTAAGATTGATTTGTTGCTAGATAATTGAAATAGAAGAGGATAGCGATACCACGCTATGTAACCATGGTATCACTAGAAAAGCGGTATTTCAGCCGGTGTTTTTGACACGGTAACTGGTTGATTGTATTTTTAATAAATGTCAATAATTTTAGGTTGGGTTAATATATAATGTTATTGTCTGTTTATTGGTAGTTTTGTTTTTAGTTTTAATTTTAGCTTGTTGTTTTCTTTCTCTAAAAGTGCGTTTCTTTCCTTTAGTTCCTTGTTCTCATTGTTGAGAAATTTAATTTCATTTTTCATATCCTTATTTGTTATTTTTCTTAATAGTATTAGATCTTCGAAGCTTGTTATTTTGTTTTTCTTTAGCTCATCCAGTATTGATTTTATTATTCTGTTTGTTCTTCCTTGAGGGAGTGTTCTATCTGCCAATAAAGATTTTGAGTATCTCTCACTTGTGGCTGAACTAAACTTGTTCAATTCTTCTATTATTTTGTAAGTCTCATCAATGCTATTTAAGTCAAATATGCTGATATAGCTTAATAAGGCTGTGAATATTTCGTTGTCACTTTTCTTGTTGTTTTTAGTTTGCCCTAGGAATGATAGTAACTCGTTAAATGTTTTATCTTTCAGATAAAACCTACTTCTTTTCATGTCATTTTTCTTTTGGTTTATCTTTTTTACCCAATCCGTCCAATTTTTTCCTAATTCATACTTTAGCTGATTTAAAATTGTTGTTGCTTCTTCTTTTTGATGTCTGTTTGCATCGCTTTTTAATATGGAAATTTGGCGGCTTATTGCTTTATGTTGGTTGTTTCTATTGTCTATCATTTTTAGCAATAAAACACCATGCTCAGACCAGTCTTCCAAGGTTCTGTCTTCTCTTTCTCGCGCCATGTCAAGACTTCCTTTTATTTGTCATGATTGCAATTTTTAATATAAATTTAAGCTAAAAAAATAAGTGTGTCCATATCTATTTATTTTGGTGTTTTAGTCTGTTTGAACGGTATGTCCGTACTTATTGGTTTTGGTGTTTTAGTCTGTATGAACGGTATGTCCGTACTTTTGTTTTTGGTGTTTTAGTCTGTTTGAATGGTATGTCCATACCAATGGTGTAAGTAGTTTTAAGTGAGATTTTTCATGTCTGCTGTAGGATGTGGATGGAAGGCATTGAACGGTATGAGTGGTATTAGTTACTCGGTATAGCGTGAGGCTGTTGGTGCAGTAAATCGGAATCGAACTAGAGATTGTTTCTCATCACAGTAGAAATTGATGGGGTTACCTTGTTAGTGCATAAATTAGTGGTCATGGTTATCATATCGAAGTACTATCCAATAGTAGTAGAAATAGCCTTAAATGTCAGATCGATAGTCAATTTTATAGGTATTCAAGGATGAGTAATTCTAAGTCACCTAAGAGTGAATCCGTAGCGTCTAACAGTGGTTTTTCGGGAAAAGTGTTTTATAAAAACATAGTCCCGAGTAAGATTTTTGATGTGTCCAATAAGGATCGTTACCCACTAGTTCAACCTGAACTTAATCGTAAGATTGCTAAACTCACAAATCCTAAAACATTAAACTACACAACTGATATCGCAAAGATCATGAAAGTGCTGCGTGATAGAGAAATTGTTGAGTACCAACAACGTCTCATGGAAGCAGCAATCGATAATATCAGCGAAGATACAGTTGATATTGACTATATTCGCATAGGCTTAAATTTAACAATAACTGACATTGAAAAGTTATTGGATGAGGAAAATGGTCTAATCCGGGTTAAAACCCAAGTGAGGCAGCAACACTTAACAGTTGAGACAAAGGGTGTCGGTAATAAAAATATAGGTTTCAAGAAAACAGATAAAAAGCCATTTTTTACAAAAAGATTTATAATATTTGCCAATGATGACGATTATCGATGTATTAATATCTTGATTGCTGAACCTGAAAATCAACGGAATGTTGATAGAAAGCTAAAGCATAATTGCGAAATTGAATATATCCCAACCCGTGTAAGTAATCAACTTGCATCATTCTTGTTGTACCAACTTTGTTCTGTGTTAGAGAGTCGCCGTTATAGCCAACTAATGCGAAATGCACTCCTGCTTGAATTACATACCGGATATATCATGTATGGTGTTTCACAGCTCTTCGGTTTCATGTTGACAAAAAATGATGGTGTTAAGAAGAGGCAGGTTTACCCTGAGGAGCGGGAGATGGCTGTTGAGACAACCTATGTCGGCAGTTACGAGGGTAATCATCTAATAGGCTACGATAAAACACTTAAAGAGAATAAGAAGTTCATTGAAAAGGCTTTAGTTGGATGGGGTGGCACATTTGAGAGAATAGCCAAGTACCTTCCTGGAATTGAAGAATGGTTTCCAAATCAGGTGTGTAGCTATCGTATAGAGTCTCGATGTCGGTATGATAATAAAAATATCTTGATGGGTATGAGTCCTGTAAATTCTTTGCTATCAAATGTTAGGATTATACGACCTAGAAGACTGTTTGAACTTGACGATAAAGAATTGGAGTTATTATTAACAAATAAAGGTATCGATCAAGTTAGAAATACACTGAATATTTTGTATGAAAACAACGTGAGAAGAAATGAATCTGGAAAAAGGAACCGTTTACGATTCTTTTGGATTAATAAAAGAAAACTGAATGGGGCTGTAAGCGGTCGAGCTAATAAATTGTTTGATGCTATTGCCAACCCGCATAAAGATGTACCTGTCTTTGATGATAGTTATAGTAATAAAGTTAAAAAAATTCGTAAGAGACTGGTAAAGAAGATTAAAGAAAAGCTTACGCATAGCGATCCAATTCCCTCTATAGTTCGAGCAGAACAAAGAGCTATTTATGTTGAAGGGTGCCCTGGCTCGGGCAAAACTAGGCTCATTGTAAAGCGTGTAAAACATCTGCTTCAGCAAGGAGTACAGCCCAGTGAAATCTCTGTTCTTGCTTTTACAAATAAGGCAAAAGAGGAATTCGAAGAGCGATTAAAGAGTTTATCGTTGTATAGCAATGATATGTATATTGATACCTTTAGTCGTTGGTGTAATCAACTGCTTAATACCATCGAGGATGCTAAAGTGTTGAATGAAGACAAGGCGGATGCTCTCATTAAGACTTTAATTAAGCCAAAAAGTAAGATCGCTAAAAAATATGCTGTAGATGATATTTCTAGGCGTTGCCTTACTATTTTTAGTCACATGGCTAATTTCGATAACCCTATTCTTTCAGCCAGTATCAAAAAAATAGCACCAGACATGCTAAGTTACGAGGATGATATTCTAGTTCTCCAAAATTCCTATGAAATTCACAAGAAAGGTAAACTTAGGGATTTCAATGATATGCTATTTAAAATGAGGGTGGAGTTAGAGAATACCGAATTTCTGCAATATGTTATAAATAGAACAAAGCACCTGATTATTGATGAGGTTCAGGATACAAATATTGTTCAATGGAAGATCATCAAGACGCTCTATGATCACGGGATTCACATATTCTGCGTGGGAGATCCAGCGCAGTCCATGTATGGTTTCAGGGGGGCGAATAGGTCATCACTTGCGAACTTCACGAAGTCGTTTAATAACAGCAAACGCTTCCAGCTAACAAACAATCATCGCTCAACAGAGCCCTTGGTACTGTTAGCAAATGAAGTTCGTCGCTTAATTGACAAGAAGAGCTTGATTTCATTCGAACAGCGCGAGTCCACTAATGAAGCTAAGCCTAGGTTTAAATGCAGCGATACTCTTCAAGATGCTATCGATTGGCTTGTGAGTGATATTGAACGCAACAACTGCGCTAAGACACAATTGATTTTGTGTCGGTACAATGACCATTGCGATGACGTGAAGGAAGCTCTTAAAAAGGCTAAGATTAGGCATGGTGAGGGAGCGAATATTCAAGTACTTACTTACCACAAAGGTAAAGGTATGGAAGCTGAGCACTGCTATGTACTTGACCCTAAGTTTAGCAAAATGAGCCTATCAAGCTATACGGAAGAGCTTTGTAATACCTACGTTGCGCTTACGAGAGCGAAGACTGCACTTACAATTCTCGCATGTAATGGTGGTTCATCAAATTATGGTGCAGATAAAATAACAGGAAGGCGGACAGGTAAAAATATTTTCCTTGACCTGCCTGAAGACCTTTTGGACATAGTTGAATAGCTAATTATAACATGAAGATAACAGTTCAGGTCTGAGTTTTTGGTTGCATAGTGAATTCGGGGGATGGGTCAGCAGATATAACCCTATAGTGACGATTCAGGTTTGTAAGTTTCTTGTGTTGCCCTAATCAGGTGGCCAAATTCACTATGCCACTACAAAGTATTGATGGATTAAAGTGATCGAACTAAGCCATTTTGCCCCAATACAAACTAGAAAATTGAATCCACTATGTTTCAGCCACCTGGTTCTCCTACTTTTTATCAACTCTGATCGCTTTGCTACTCTTCCCAAAAATAGATTCATAGTGGTTTGTCGTCAAAAGAGCTAGAACGGAATTGCTTTAAATTGAGATGATTTTGGCTTTAGATAGTTCGTAGAATGAGCTGTATCCGTCAGTATCATTAGCGTCATCTACATATAAATAGAAATTATTAATTTACAACAATGCCTTAGCGATGATAGCGTGGGAGTCTGAATTTAGCAGACAGGAACCTACCGAGCAGCTATTAAATAAGCTGTTATGTATCAGTGAGAATTGCATGAACAACGACGAGACATTAGAGGTTCGAACTCAGCTGGACATCATAGCCCAAGCGGGTATTGCAGCGATTCCTGTAATAGGTGGCTCGTTGGCAACCCTGTACTTCGGGAAAAAGCAGGAGCAAAGATTCCGACGTTTAGAGCGCTTTTATGAGGAACTCAGAGCACTGGTGAATTTAAATCTTGATCAAATACTCCCGCCAGACCAACATGAGCCTGCTTCATTATCAGCGATAATTTCAGAAATAAACGAATGCGTTGAGGCCGACTTGGTCGAAGAAAAAAGAAAATACTTTCAGGCGTGCTTTGTTAATTCATTAAAAACAGATAACTCTGACTCCTCTGATCGCAAACGGCAGTTTGTGAGGTCTGTTCTAGAGTTAACAAATCTTGAGTTAGAGATTTTGGTCGAGTTAGATCGCGCTGGCGATAAAGCATACTACAGATATAAACCTGATGATGAAGAGATTGCACCAGCATTTAACGCTGGGTTGGAAAATTTACGATCACGAGGTTTTATTTCCGCACGCATGGGAGGCGCATTGCAAGTTAACGTCAATTGGGGGGAAATAACACGTTATTCCTTATCACCATACGGGCGAGAATTTGTAGAGTTTTGTGGTAATGACACATAAACAGGTAGCCGCAGGTGTCTAACTTACGACTAAGCTAGCTCACTTCTGTCCAGAACATTGCTGACTGGGGCATATAACATAAAAATGCCCCAAAGTGTGCAGCCCTTAGTATGAAGGTTTGGCATTTCTATAGTTTGCTTGGTTGGCATTTGGCGACATGCTCATTTATTAAGTGAGTTGAAAGTCGTACCTTCATCGCTACCTAACGCCTGCTCGGCGAGGGATGTGCCGACACTCCTGTGACACGCTGTGCGTCATCCCTGGCCGCTCTGCGATTTCATCCCTGAAACCGAAGGTCACCGGCGTATCTGCACTCAGTATCCAACGTCTCTTCGATTTAACCTCACTGAATTCTCTCTAAGACAAGCTATTATTTTTCGATAAAAAGAACAGGTAAATATGTGACATGACATGTTGATAGCCACTAACAAGATAGATTAAAGTATCACCACTTAAGGACAGAGCTAGGCCTACTCGAATCAAATATCGACCACGCCATTCAGGGAATGAAAAAGCCAATCTCCACCCGCCAATCAACTCCCTTATAAAGTTAACTCTGACCCCATTTATTTACAATTTACATGCTTGGTCTCCTACGTTACAAGGTAGCGTACCTAGCAAGGTCTCACTAATAAGCTGTTAAGTGGAAATAATGAAACACGATATCAAAACGTATTTAATACTCGCCGCTGTATTCATACTATCGATTGGAGGTTGTTATCTTGTGCCCGCGAACGATGTAATTAAAGCAGTAGTTGCATCGCCAGGTATTGTTTCTTTGTTAGCTGCATTATTTCAACTAATACGTGACCAAGCTGCCTTTGAGAGAGCACAAGAAATCCAGCAAAAACAATTTCAATTTACACTTGGTGCTGCATCCCACATGGCAAACACTGCCTTTGATAAGCACGTTGAATTTTGTGAAAAATACATGGCTGAACTTCAAAGTTCTGTAAGGACGCTATGGCGAGAAGGAGAAACCCCAGAAGCTTTATCTCATGCGGGTGCACTTTTCATGCTTAGAGAAGAATATGCAGTGTGGCTGACAGACGAGATTAATGAAAACCTTGGAAAGTTCGAAAAAGCTTTGCGTAAGCTTGGCGCCGAATCGCATTTTGTACGAACTACGACTGGCTCAGAACAACATGCAGAACAGCGATCTAGAACCATTACTAGTTCTTTTGAGCTTTTTGGAGAGATTCTAGGTATTGATGAGACCCAAGAATTAAATGAAGATTATGCTGTCGAGAAGATAAAGATCAAAGTTCGAGACATTCTTGGCGTTGAAGAGTTGACTACGCTTCGTAAACACTTAGTTCAAGAAGCAAGTCAGGTTATATGTAGTGGCACTTAACAAGCCGTTGCAGTACGGGACTTTTAACAGTTGGCTTTCCTCACTGCGTTCGTTATTGTAGCCAACTGTTAAAAGCCCCTGAACGGGGCGTCATACGAATGCCAAATCATCGTACATACATGATAGAATTATTGGTAATGGATATTGATTTTTATGGAGATCACTTTGGATAATTTTTTTAAAGCAGCTCTTGGTATAGGAGGCTTAGGAACAGTAGGTGCCGCAGTATTTTTTGGCTTATACAAAGACTGGTTAGCACTTGATATTTTCTCAAAATTGTCTGCTGATCAAACATTTATCATTATGCTTGTTTTCTTAGGATTGGTATTTCTTAGTCTTGTTGTACTTGTGATTGCTTACATACTGAAGGGAATGAATATCAACTCAGCCAAAGCAGTGAATAACTCTGTAGCTATAATCAACGACACAAAACAACATGATTAATAGAAATAAAGCAGAGGCGCAAGAAGGCTCAGTTGCAGCTGTCAACCATGGTAATGGCCCTCAAAGTATTGATAACAGCACGACAATCCGACTTGGTGGATTAGTTAATCTTGCAGAAACTGCCACTGGGGCGATTGTTTTTGATCCTGTCGCCATGCGAGAGGCAATTCTGTCAATTGATCACTCACTTGAGAGTATTAACGATAGCCAAAGTGATTTTGATATAATTGATGTAGAAAAGAAAAATAAGCTTAACGGCTTAACCCAAGAATATTATGACGAGTTTATCTCGATAAATTATGAACCATATTTTTTAGAGCTGGATGTATTTTTAAAGCAAAGAGAGAATGAAGACCTTCAGAAGAAGGTTCACAACATTGTTGCAAGTTTAAATAGGAAAATTTTTATAAAACGAAAGAACTTTGATACATTTGAGGACCTCTTAACTTCCATTGAAGAAGCTCTATTGGAATCAGAGTTTAAATCCCTTCAAGGTAAAGAGTATACAATTAGCTTTTTCCTGTACTATTTGTATGCTTGCTGTCTCATTGGGAAGAAAACTGATGAGGAAAAGAAATGCTAACTCCCCATAGATTTACAAATCTTAATTACTGTCTCATTTATGTATCTTCTTTAGTCATTGAATGCCTACTATCTAGAGGTGCTTCAAGCTTAAGTGAGCTATATAAATACTGTAAAGTATCAAGTGCAGAAATAAATGAACAAGATATAACACTTGCAGTAAGCTTTTTATATCTATTAAATAAAACAAAATACAATGTCGAAACTGACATTGTTTCGCTTGTGTGAGAATATCATGCTTAAATTGAGTCGCTTATACGCAAATGACAACAATGTATTTCCTGATATAAATTTTAGAGAAGGCCTGAATGTTGTCTTTGCGAATGTAACTAAAGAACAGAAGAACAAGTCCTCTCACAGTCTAGGAAAAACAACTCTTGTCGACCTGTTGAATTTCACTTTGTTAAAGAAAATCGACAAAACTTTTTTCCTAAAAAATAAAGTTTTTGAAGACTTCATCTTCTACTTGGAGGTTGAGTACGATTCAAATAAATTTGTCACCATAAAAAGGCCTGTGAAGGGCAAAATCTGCATACATTCTTCTTCTAAAAAAGATAAACTAAATTACCTAGATGATAAAGGCTGGGAATACAATTCCCTCAGCTTGAAAAAAGCAAAAGAAACTTTTGACTCTTTTGTTTCTATTAAAGACCTGAAGAAAAATGACTTCACTTTTCGCAATGGGCTAAGATATTGCCTAAGAAAGCAGACACAATACGAAAATACATTCAAGGTGAATACAAGCCGAGAAACAGACTCGGCATGGAAGCCATATTTAGCACAAATACTAGGTATAAACCCTATTCTTGTAAAAGAAAAGTATGATGCTAACAAGCAAGTTGAATCCATAAAAAATGCAATCAAAGAGATTGAGTCTCTACCACAAGAAAGCACTCAAAGCTTAGAGGCAGAAATTGCTCAATTAGAAGCTCATATTTCAAGAATGCAAGTTGAGCTAGATAAATTTGATTTCAGAAAAGCTGATACAGAAATCAATAGTGAGCTTGTCGATAATACCTCACTACAAGTATCTGAATTTAATAAAAAGCTATATGAAATAGACCAGAGAATCTATGCAATAAATGAGTCCTTACGAACAGAATTCTCTTTTGACTTAGATAAGGTTGTTGAGCTTTTTAACGAAATAGAAATCCACTTTCCAGATAAGCTTGCACATTCATACCAAGACTTAATCAATCTGAACACACAAATGTCTGAGGGAAGAAAAACCAGACTGAAAGGTGCAAAGAAAAAACTACTCGAGGAAAGAAAAAATACAGAAAAAAATTTAAATGTTGCAACAGAAAAGCAAAAAGAACTTGCTAGTATACTGCTACAAAAAGATGCTTTTTCTAAATACAAAATAATGCAAGCTAGGCTAAGTAAAGAGGAAAGTAGACTTGCTGTATTACAAGAAAGAGTTGAAAAGCTAGACTACGCTTCATCCTTGTCAGATAGGCTTGAGACTGCAATAAGTTCGCAAAGTGACGCAGCTAAATCTTTAGAGAAAGCAACTCGAGTCCGTGAAAATGCACAAATGAAACATGCTGTTGAAGTCTTCAGTGAAATTGTTGAGTATGTACTCTCTTTATCTGCTTTTATTTTTACTAACACCAACTCTGAAGGAAATCTAGAGTTTAAAATAGGTTTAAAAGATCAGACATCAGTCAATGATGGTTTTTCATACACAAGAACATTATCAGCTATTTTTGATATTACTCTACTTTCAATACACTCAAATGATAGTTTCTACAAGTTTAGCTACCATGATGGTCTCCTTGAAAGCCTTGACGACAGAGTCAAATTTAAACTTATTGATAAGATGAGAGAAATATCTGAGAGTCAAGGTTTACAGTTTATTATCAGCGTACTTGATAGCGATATTCCTATTTCAGAATCGGGAGAGCGATCATATTTCTCACCGAATGAAATAATTCGTGAGCTACATGACGAAGGTAACTCAGGAAGGCTTTTCAGAATGCCGGCTTTCTAACTAATGCGTAAAATTCTTATAACAAGCGCAAGCAGTTGGAAAAATTACTCGCTGCGCACCTAATTTTCCGCTGTTGCGAGCGTTAAGTATCAAGAGCAAGTATGGATAATTGCCCCAACAGAAAAGTATTCGATTCATTATCCTCTTCATTCGATAGGATAGATGAGGCTGCATGGTTTATTCGCCTCATGGAGGAGAATTACCATAAAGCAGATAAATTTCGATGGTCTCTAAATTCCTTTTTGAGAACGTTAAAAGAAGTCATGCAGCTGGTTACAATGGAAGTTCAAGGTGACAAAGAACTCTCAAAGTTAGTCGCTAACAAGAAGGCTGAGCTTTCTAAAGATCCATTGATCGGTTTCTTGTATAAGCAACGTGACATAGTTGTTCATAAATCAATGCTAAAACCCGCAAGTAGCGGGAGTGTTGGTTTTACGCGTGGTCGAGGAATGAAACTTGGGCTAGGTTTGCCGATTGACCCTCTTAGTGATAGCGAAGAAGGGATAAAAAGGTATATTTACCACGCTGCTAAAGATAAAGACTTTCTGGGCATTTTGTATACCGAAGAAGATGGTGGCGGTGAATATACGTGTGTGCAGCGAGAATGGAAGCTGGAGCAGTTTCCAGAAGAAGAGATAACTAAACTGGCGGCAACTGCATGGGAAAAAGTTGCGCAAGCATTTTTTGACGTTGCGCGTGAAATGGGTGCACAGCTTATAAAGCCAACGTTCAAACAAGGCAATCCAAACCATGTTCAGTTTGAAATATACAATCCTGAATGGGTTAAAGAGCAACTAGAACACGCCAAACAGTGGATCGCGGAAAATGAAACTTAACAAGCGCATGTTGTCGGATTGGTTTTACGCTGTGCTCCAAACCAGCCGCAATTGCGGGCGTTACCAATACTTTTCCTAATCCTTCAGTCTACCTTTAGAGTGTTTGCGTTAGCGCACTTTTGTCCAGAAATGAGGCAGAATTCCGAAACAAATTAAGAACTGAGTATTTATGTATGTTAATAACTTAACCTGGCTTAAATACTGAAAAACCGAGTGCAGTGGCTTTGAAACTACGTATGATCGATTTGAATGGTGCAAAAGTAAAGCTACTGAGCGAGCAAGGCTGCGGATGTAGTGGTTCTATTATGGCAGGTAAACACTGTGAAAGTTTGGCTGTATTAACTAAGGTTAAGAACAATCTTTTAAGGTTATGATGAAAATCTTTAATTATGAACAAATAGATGAAGCGTCAAGGGATTGGGTTATAAAATTTAGACGAAGCAAGTGCATGAATACTTTGGACTTGATGGTCGATAAGGCTGAAAGAGAACATCAGTCTGATAGGAGAGTTCTTGACGCAATAAACCTAGCCTGGTGCGTCAGAGAACAAGAGATCAAAAACGGTAAATTCATCTAGGATCCAGCCAAGTACTTGCTGAACACGATACTCTACCACAATGCTCGTTCCTTTAAGGCACAATGGAATGAGCAATTAGAAGCATTTCATCGAAAAATCAAAGCGTCATCAATCGACGATTGTTACTATACTATATCTTACATTGATAAGGATTGTTGAGGTTTAAAATGGAACATGTAGAACCTACTCTAGTCTTGGCTATCGTCGGACTTATATGTATCGGATGTTCAGTTCTATATTATATTTCTCACAGAGATTAACTCATCCCTTTTTGCATTTTAATAACTATTAACATGCAATTTTTGCGTGTTTACGTGCATATTTTAGTTGTTTCAGGAGCAATTAACTGCAAATAGCAGTTCTGATGCTGTCATGCATATGTAATTGCATAAATAGTCAAAAATTATATGAGTCAGCTAGAGTTCAGTAGATAGCTCGATGATCCGCTATCGTAAGCATTCACGCACAACGATGCTTGTTCGATTACAGTATGTACCACTTCAATATTATGTTGTGGTCAACTAAAATTGGCCTCGGTTTTGTATTCCTGCTAGTATCTTCGCTCTGACTCATTGGGTGTCAGCCTACCGTTATACTGATGTGGTCTCAGCTGGCTGTAATTCCCCGTCACATATTGCGAGATTTTACTCTTAGCCTCACCGATATCCCGATAGCCGGTCATCGGTATCCATTCTGTTTTTAAGCTTCTAAAGAAGCTTTCCATCCGGCCGTTGTCCCAGCAGTTTCCTCGTCGACTCATGCTCTGCTTAATCTGATAACGCCAGAACTGCTGGCGGAAGTGGCAGCTGGTATATTGGCTTCCTTGGTCGCTATGGAACATCAGGTCTTTCGGTTTACCACGAGCTTCAAAAGCCATAGTCAGAGCTCTACTTGTTAGAGCTCTATCTGGCGAGAAAGAGATGGCCCAGCCTACCGGTTTACGAGCAAACAGGTCCAGAACAACGGCAAGGTAAGTCTAAAGTCTACCTGTTCACACGTAAGTCACATCCCCACACCACTCTTGATTGGAAGTTGTTACTGCAAATTGGCGGTCTAGATAGTTAGGGATGGCTACATCTTCTTTGTCGGCCTTATTATTGCGATGCTGCCGCACCTAGCAGTTCATTGGCCCCAGTTTCTTCATCAACCCTGTAGTTCGATAACGGGTTAACCGTACGCTTGCGGATGTCACTATTTAGGCTAGAGCTCTGGCGCCCGCAGACCCATTGCTGGCTTCATAAGCCTCCCGCATCAAGCTGCGCAGCTTCTAACTTGAGTGTCGGTCTTGTGTGCTGTATTTCTACCACTTTTTTCCGGAAGAGAGTCTATCATTTCGTTTATTCAGGTGACCAAATTCACTATGCCACTACAGCTTACCAGCTATATACAATGTAAGTTTTATAGACGCCATAACATGTTTATGTTAAATACTAAACTCTATTTCCAGAAATGAAATATAAACCATTTAATTCAGGGAAGATTAATGAGAATATTTGCAATTACAATGGCTTTTCTTATTACTTTAGGTAATGTAAGTGTTGAGGCCAATAATACTAATGTTGAAACACTAAATAATGGCATTCAACAACAACTTTTTTACCAAAAAAAATTTATAAACAGTGAGTCTCTTTCTTTTAGCGATCCAAAATCAATATTTGGAGAATCAATTGATCTTAGCTCAGGCTTAGTTGTTTTTAGACGCAATGATGGAGATATACCTGGAAATTCTAATATAAAAATCAGCTATCCAACATATTATGATACATCTATGCCGGAAGTTGCAGGATGGAAGGAAGATATCCCTAGAATAGACTATTCATATCACTCTATAAAAGATGACTATGGTTCGTTATCATATGGTTGGAGAAATGGCAAATACTGTTCAGAAAGTCAAAAGCCTGTTTATGATAACAAATGGATTGGAGGTATTTACCATACAGGGCCAACTTTGGTAATTCCAGGTAAAGGAATGATGCCTATTCTAGAAAATACTTTAAAAGATTCCAACTCAACAAATTATAACTTTCCATATATAACCAATTCCCTCTGGAAAATTAGCTGTTATATTTCTAACGAAACTAACAATGAAGGATTCAAGGCAACATCTCCTGATGGCATATCATACTATTTCGAACATAGAGTCGATCAAAAACTGGTTCACAAATATGAAAGGGGTGGGCTTCATGGTGGAAATGTTCCTGGCATATCTTCTAATACCGGTTTTGTTAAGAGAAAAACAGTATCATTATATGTAAAGAAAGTAGAAGACCGATTTGGTAATAACCTAAAATATTATTACAGAGACAATGGAATTCAAAGAATAGAAAGTAACGATGGAAGAGTTCTTACCGTCGAATATGAAAATGGAAAAAAAACTCTTAAAGCACAGGATAAGAACTCATCTTGGGAAAGAAGATGGAGTTATTTTATAGAGGGAAATGACTATGTTGTTCGTCAACCAGACGGAAGAAAGTGGCGATATAACTTATCCATAAACCAATACTTTCAAGTTCCTCCCGGAGTTGGTCCTCAAACATGTAACATTGCACCTCGCCCGATTAAGATGTCTATTACTCACCCAAATCTCGTTATGGCCGAATTTGAATTTTCTGAACGACGAGATTTTACGGCCGCGTATGTCGACATAAATTCATCATCTCCAGTTCCATGTCAAAGAGTTTTAAATTTGGTAAAAAAAACAGTCACAGGCAGCTCTATAAGAAACTCTCCACTTATTTGGAGTTACAAATATTCAGACAATGATGGAGGTTATATAAAAAAAGGTCAAAGCGTGCCAGAAAAATACAAATTAAAAGGAAATCTACCCGCAAACGTGGACGCATTTTTATCTGACTATATTTTAATCAAAAATCCAGATGGCAACTCTGAAAAACATTATTTTAACCGTGAAGAAGGTTCAGCAAGCGAAGGAAAAAATATCGCATTAGAGCACATAAACGAATCCGGTGAAATAATTAGGACTGAACTATATTATTTCAAGAGTTCCTTAAATTTCGGGACACTAACTGGCTATTACATTCCTGCATGGAAAAACTCTACCCTAACAAAGAAGATTATTAGAGATCAAAATGAATATACTACATTATATTTAGACTTTAACAAATTCAACCAAGCAACAACGATAGCAGAAACAGGCTCTTCACGTCGATACATAAAGAAAGATTTAATCCATGATGAGAAAAGTTGGATCTTGAATTTAACCAAAAGAGAATATATATCAAAAAATAAGTCTTTCAGTAACCCATACAAGGAGTATTCCTATAATGATAAGATGTTACCAAAGGATGAATACCTTTTTGGGAGGTCTTTAAAAACAAAAACTTACCACAATGACGGTAACCTTTTTAGAGTTACCTACTCAGACTCTAACAAGTATGAGCAATTCGAAGACTATTATAGAGGAAAGGCAAGAAAGATAACTATGCCATGTCCTGTGAACAACGAATGTGATTACACTAATGGTAGTACAAAAAGTACTATTATCGCCAAACTGGAAATAAATCCAGATGGTGATATAAACAGTGTAACGGACTTTAAAGGTATAAAGACCTCATACAGTTACAATCTTACTGGATGGCTAACAAAAATAGATTATGAAGACCCAAAATGGGCTGACAAGGTTATAAGTTACGCGACAGTTACCATAAATGATGATGGCATTAGTGGAAGTAACATTGCGATAGGTAGTTTACGTCAAACAATTTCGCAAGGAAATTACGAAAAACGGATTTATCATGATGCTTTACTTCGTCCAGTCTTTACTCGTGAGCGTGATACAAATGACTCATCTACAATACGTTATCAAACTATAGCGTATGATCATAAAAATAGACTAACGTTATCCAGCTTTCCAAGTAATAATGCAAGTAATCGAAAAGGTATGGAAACAGAGTATGATGCTTTAGGACGTATTGTTACCCAGACTCGTACCAGTGATAACAGTATAAGTCGTCATGAATATCTCACAGGTAATAGAGTTGCTGTTACCGATGGTGAAAATAATATCATCACTACAACTTATCTTGCTTATGGGGAACCATCTTTTGACAAGCCGACGTTAATTGAGGCTCCTGATAGTGATGACATTGCCATTGAGTATAATATTTTTGACCAAATCACAAGTATTATGCAGGGCAATGTCACGGAAAATCGTTTCTATGACGCTTATCAGCAATTGTGTAAACAGGTAAGGCCAGAAACGGGGATTTCTGCATTTGGCTACAATACTCAGCGTCAACAAATATGGTACGCGAGGGGAACTAACGGCTCTAGAACAAGCTGTGACGCTAATGCTGTACCGGTCACTCATAAGACATTGTTAGATTATGACAATCTAGGGCAGCTTCGTACCGAAAACTTCCCTGATACTACGCCCGATAAAACCTACAACTATGATGCAAACGGCAATGTAATCTCCCTAATTGCTGGTCCTGTCAGTTGGAGTTATTTGTACAATAGTCTGAATGGTCTAGAAAAAGAAACCTTGACTCTAGATGGTCATAACTTCGTATTGGATTGGGAATATAACATTCTTGGCGCAATTAGCTCATTAAAATACCCTTCAGGAACAGTGGTAGAGTTCGCACCAAATGCGTTAGGGCAGGCAACGAAAGCTGGCGGCTACGCAACTGGTGTGAGTTACTATCCTAATGGCCAAATTAAGCAGTTCACTTATGGTAATGGCATTGTTCGAAATGTTGGGTTGGATACAACTGGCCGAATAGATTTCATCAAAGATAACAAAGGCGGTGTAATTAAGAACAGTCTGGATCCGAGCTACGACTATAACGACAATTTAACTCGCCTGATTGATAGGCTTGACCGTAATAACGATGTCGACAATCTTACATATGATGGGCTCAATAGATTGAAATCCGCAGATGGAAAGTGGGGGGCGGGATCTTATAGCTATGATGGTCTTGGCAACATACTTAACCGAACCTTTAATAACTCAACTATAGGGTATAAATACAACTCTCTGAATCGTTTAAATAACCTTACCGGGGCCTATGCCTATCGCTATCAATATGATGCTCGCGGAAATATCACTCATAATGGACGCTATAGCCTTACCTATAATCTAGGTCAGCAAATGACTTCGGCGAAGGGAGTCAATTACTTATATGACGGGCACAACAGACGAGTAAAGCAAACTAAAGCTGACGGAAACCACTATACGATCTATAGCCGAAAAGGACAGTTACTCTATCGTCAAATGCCAGATGGTTCTATGACGGATAGCATCTATTTGGGTAATTCAATTGTGGCGGAAACTGACCACAATATTAAATTTGATGGAGTTAATATAGCGCCAGTTTGCAAAAATGTTCCAATTCCTGGTTCTAGAAAAATGAAAAAGGTTTGCTATCCAGCTAAAAAGTCTATTAGTTGGAATGCCCTTGGTGCTAAATCTTGCTCCGGTACCATTGAGCGTAGTATCAATTTAAATGTATCAGGCACTACGAGAGTAACGGGGACTTCTGGGAACAGGAGTTTTGATCGACAATATACACTGAAAACAACCATTACTTGTACAACGAATACGAATAAAACCATTACCGAATCTTATATCTTTTAACAATTCTAATAGATAAATAGCTAGGGAATGCTAAGCGGAATACAATAGGATATAAAATGAATAGATATTTATTGATTGTTTTAATAACTGTGGTTGTTTTTAATGCTGTCGGTGCCACCGTTCGATATCAACATACTGACATGTTAGGTTCAATAATCTCTGAATCAGATTTAGCAGGAAACATAATTAGTCGCAGTCATTACGAACCATTTGGAAAGCGTATCGGAGGTGATAAAGAAGGAATTGGTTATACTGGCCATTTACATGATAAAGACCTCAACCTTACTTATATGCAGGCACGATACTATGATCCAGTCATAGGTCGTTTCTATTCGAATGATCCGGTTGGTACTTTAGGGCATTTCAGCCAAGGTAATATTCATGGTTTTAACCGTTATGCTTACGCAAACAACAACCCATACAAATATACTGATCCAGACGGTAAATTTGCAATTCTTGCGCCGCTTGTTCCGCCAACTTTGACTGCGTTTGGAGAAGCTCTTGGTTTTGTTGGTACTGCTGCTGTAGCAGGGTACGCTGGTTCTGAAGCGCTGAATGCCTATAATGAGTCATCAGACGGTAATGTTATAATTGACGATAAAATCAAAGATCAATTGGGTGACAGAGGTTGGACAGAAGATGAAGTGAACGACTTGGTTGGTAACACTGAGCCAACAGGTGAGTCTACTGACAATAGGAGACCAAATAAGACTCCTGATGGTAAAGGTAGAAATGATCCCGCATCTGATTATGGTTCAAAGGATGGTGGGCATGTCGTTGTAAATGACAATACCAACGAAGTTACACATGTCAGTGATAAGAATGACCCAAACTGGATACCGGATAGCCGTATTAAGTGGAAAGAGGATAATTAATGATGCTAGATAGAAATTTGTTGTATTCAAATGCATCTGATTTTTTCAGTAAACAAGGCAACAACGTTATGAAACTAACGCCTAAAGCTGCCATAGATGTTTGCAAGAAAAGTGTTGAATTGAAATACCTTGTATCAAGAATAGAAGGCGGAATATGGCACAACCCCGGTTTTGAAATGAGATTAGATTGTATTTGGGATAGAGATAAAACTCTTGATGGTAAATCTCAATTAGCGAGTGAAGAAGCTATAAAGTTCATTGAAGAGGAACTCGTAGACCACACGGCGTTTATTGTTTCTTTGCAAAAGATTGAATAATAAATTGAGCAATAATTTTTGAACCCAAAGCTTCGTACTCGCGGGGCTTTGTTTTTTCTGGCTATTGGAGTTTTGTTTTCAATACAGGCTAAGTGCCTCAATGAAAAAATCCATTTGGTGCCAAATTCAACTGGGTGATCTGCTCAGGTGAAAAGCCGTGGCGAAGGAGTGGCGATTCAGTTCCAATAATGGCTATCACCGTTAGAGTATGAACGTCAGTATTTTAATGAGGCTAAAAGTCGTCTAGTGAAGTAGTGGCTATTCACATTTTAAAGTGCCCAATGCAACCAGGGTCTAATGTGATTACTTCTCTCTCCATCGAGTTCGATCCGATCACCAGTGCTACCAATCAGTATTTTCCTTGCCTCTTCTTCTGTTGCTTCAAAGTGAAAACCCCAACCATCCTTTGCTTTCGTGATTATTGGTAATTTCAAAAATACCACCTTATATAAGAATACGAATTGAATTTAAAAATCAGAATCAAACTGTATAGTACTTATTACTTTATCAGCATTATGACTGTTTATGCATCTTTGTATGCGTAACTGCATTCGAATTACTATTTTTAGTCGTTAACTGCTGAAATCGTTAAAACATGTGAGTAAACATTCGATTTCTGTATGTTAGTTTCTATTAAAATGCAGATAAGGAAAGAATGGTTCTCTGGGGTACCTAAATTAGCTTTAATTAATTTAGGTGGGGGGGGTAAATAAGTTCATCTCCGTGAGATATGTTGTAATACTCGATTAAAAGTGTGTGAGTTCTGTAAAGAGAAATATTTACAATTCACATAGTTTACTTCGTTGTTTCATATGAATACAATCGATAATGATTATCACTATCGTTGAGGTAAATTATGAAGTTTTACACTTTAATCACTAAAATATGCATTATGACAGTCACAATACTTAGTGCGAGTAGTTACGCTAGTAACTATGTTGAATGTTACGAATGTTCGTCATCAGAAATGAAATCCATAGCGTTAACGTGGGCAAAAAATAATATTTCTGATTCAGAAGCACGAAGTAACGTACATAAAGATGTGCATTTAATTAACATTCTCAATAATGATGCAGAAAGTTATCGAGTACATTTACAACTTGTTCAAATGCCACCTCCTTTACCCAGCACATACCTACCTTTTGGTGAGAAAATAAACACTCCAGCTGAAGTCTTAGGACCTTTAGCCAACCTAAAAAAAGCGAGGAGCCAACTTTCAAGTGCTGGCAATAACTTGACTATACCTACTTCCGTAATATCAGATGCTTGGCAATTTACTAATTGTGCTTTCTGTGAAAACAGTGTGGATAGATTTCTAAATACCAACCTCAATGGTGAAATTTTAACTGTTCAATTGACTCTAACCGCGATTGCACAGACATTTGGGTTAATTGAGACTGGGATTCCTGATACTTTTCGGATAAACCTGGAGTCAGGAGGGTATTTAGAATTGTTAATTAAATTGAATAATGAACCAACGAGCTTGAAAGTTATAGTGACCAAAGCAGTCGATCAAGATGATAACACTGTGCCTTTTAGTGCAGACAAATTAAGAAGCTTAATCATCCAGGTATCTTCAGTTCATAGGGCTGCTGGTATTGATGCATTTTTAAATAATTTTAACTTAGCAATCCCACATAGAATGGGAGTCATAACAATAACAGACTGTCCGTCGATTGTTGATAATGATCAAATACCTAGACCATGTAGTAAGTAACCGTTATATACTGACCACAAACTAATTACGAGTAAATGATACATGCCCAATAAATGGTGGGGGCCATTCCACCATTTCATTTGCTGTGAAGTGTACTAGCTCTGACTTCATCAGACCGTTCTCCATTTTTATTGATGCTTGCTAGATTTAATTTGAGCTAATTTTTATCTTCCAAAATCGATCTCATATCAGCTAATTTGGCCCAATATCGTGAGTTGACTAGTTAGCTTTCAGACTCACGATAAATTCTTGACTTTAATACATATTAACATGCAAATCTCGCGCGTTTATGTGCATATTTGAGCTGTTTCAGAAGCAATTGACTGCAAATAACAGTTCTGATGCTGTGAAGTATGTGAAAGTGCATAAATAGTCAAAATTAAGTGAGTCAGTTAGAGTTCTGTAGACAGCACGATTATCAGCTATCGCAAGCATTCACTCACAACGATGCTCGTTTTGCTTCACTTTACTATTACCACTGAAATGCTTACCGAAGAGCGCATAGCTACCATCTACGCATCCAACTGAGATAGTGTTAGGGATATTGGTGCTATCGCGAGTATGGCACTGGTAAATGGTAAACGATTGGTATTGCTAGTAAATTTCGTCATGAAGGCGTTCATTCCAAATAGTCTGTCCATGAGCGCCGTATACTCTTCCAACAGCTAGCGTGTTTAGTCAGACTTTAACGCTAATTGGATCAAGGACAGCAAGAAGGGTATTGATTGAACGTGCTAAACTCGGAGTGGGGCAATAATGAGCTTGGACTTTAGGCATACCCATCGAGATTCAGATTGATTTTTGAGCACGTGACCAAATTCACTACGCCACTACAGTTCAAAACTTTGGATGAAGATAGATATGAAATAGAGATATGGAGTGAGCACTTAATCATGTTCGCCCACATAATTTAGTGAAAAACATGCCGCCTGTTGAGTATGCCAAGCAGGCAGCAAAAGCTGGAAAATCTCATTAAGTGTATTAGTTCAGACTAGATCTGACAGCTCTTCTGGTGTGTGACTTACAGCTACTTTTCTACGAGTTTGAATAAGGATATAACCACCACTTAATACGATGAGTAAACCTCCTGCTAGAGTGGGTAAGTCTGGAGACTCTCCAAATATCAAAATACCAAGGATTAAAGCAAATAATAAACGGGAATAGCGAAATGGAGAAACTACAGAGACATCACCTGTACGCATAGCGATAGTTAACGCATTATAGGCCACCACGCCAAAGACGATTGCTCCTGTGATCTGCGCCGCTAACATTAAATTCAGTTGAGCGGGTTCACCTTGATACGCCATTATCACCAAACCTGTTGGAATTAGCACAAAAAAACCATATACCCCAAGTTGAGTGTTAGACAGCACAGGTGGAGCGGCGCGTGTGGCTAAATCACGCCCAGCAAATCCTAAGGTAGCCACTACCGCAAATATTGAGTTGGCCTCAAAGCCAGCGAAACCAGGACGAATAATCATTAGGACGCCAACAAAACCGATAACAACGGCCAGCCACCTCTTAAAACCAATCTGCTCACCGAAGAATAAAGCTGCACCAACCATGGCTATCAATGGTGTGGCCTGCAAAATGGCAGATGCACTCGATAATGGTGTTAAAGTGATTGCTAAAGCGAAACTAAACCGACCAATTACTTCACATACAGCGCGCATTAATAATGGGGGTGAAAATATAGCGGGATGAAAGACTCGCCCTCCCTTAAGCCTAGTCAATAAGATAAACACAAGCATGCCACCTAGACCAAATAATGCTAAAATTTGGCCAATTGACGCTGTCTCAGCTGCCGCTTTGATAAGCATATCTTCAACAGAAAACGCAGCCATCGAAGCAACCATAAAAAAACTGCCCTTGGTATTGTTCAAAAAACCACCACTATTCATGTCGTTTTTAGTTAAAGTACTTATGGTCAATAGCGCTGATTGGCTACGCGCACTGCGAAGAGTTATCGATAATATCTTGTCGAATCGGAACGCTCATAAGTGATCAATCTAATATTTAGCGTCAACGTCTATTTTTGCTTCACCTAGGGTGTGAAGTAAATTAGATAACAAGCTAGAAGCACCAAAACGATAGTGTTTAGAGTTATCGGCCCAACCTTCCCCAATAATATGATCAACCATATCTAAATAGAGTTTGGCTTCTTCTGCAGTCTGAACACCGCCAGAGGCCTTAAAACCAACACGACTTTCAACACCCATCTGTTTGATGACTGATAACATAATTTCTGCAGCTTTTGGCGTCGCATTGACGGGGACTTTCCCTGTAGAAGTTTTGATCATATCAGCACCCGCTTTAATGGATATTTCGGAGGCTCTTTTGATGAGCTCAGGCGTTTTTAGCTCACCAGACTCGATAATCACTTTAAAAAAAACATCATTGCCGCATACAGCTTTACATTGCTCAATAAGCTCAAAACAAACATCCTCATTCCCCGATATTAAGGCTTGATATGGAAACACAACATCGACATCATCGGCGCCATAGGCAACTGCCGCTTTCGTTTCTGCAACGGCAATTTCAACATCATTATTTCCATGAGGAAAGTTGGTCACAGTGACCACTCGAATATCGGGCGTACCTTGAGAGTTCAGTTGCTTTTTGGCAATAGGTATGAAACGTGGATAGATGCATATGCCCGCAGTATTACCTGCTTGGGTTTTAGCTAGCTTACACAACTCGATAATTTTATCATCGGTATCACTGTCGCTTAAGGTTGTTAAGTCCATCAAATGGAGTGCACGTTGTGCAGCTGTTTTTAAATTACTCATTGGTATTTCCGATACGTAGTAAAATCTACCTTCAGGTCTCTACAAACCTTGAGGACAAACGAAGTAACGGCATTATAGAAGTGGAGGAGATAAGAAAGTAGATACAGAAATGACGCCTGTATCTATATCAGATCTTAAGTATCAGAGCTTTCGTGTTAGAGTTTGAACACAATATCTTAAGTAAAAAATAAGCCGACAAAGCCATGGCTAAACTACTACCTTGCTTTAATACATTACCTTGGAATCGCCAGTATTGTAGATTCCTTCTCCGCTACTTTCTCACTGATTATTTTCCCTAATGTTATTATCGCTTGTATTGTTTTATCATTCAGTTCAAAAGACGCATTCAGTCTCATGCAATGATTGTAGTGCTCGGTCACACTGAACATTTTTCCCGGCGCGATGCTGATGTTTTGTTTTAGAGCAGCCTGAAATACTTCCACTGAATCAATGCCAAATGGCAGTTCGACCCAAATAAAATATCCTCCCCG
Organism: Shewanella sp. KCT; assembly: GCF_007636505.1. Classification (NCBI taxonomy): domain Bacteria; kingdom Pseudomonadati; phylum Pseudomonadota; class Gammaproteobacteria; order Alteromonadales; family Shewanellaceae; genus Shewanella; species Shewanella sp. KCT. Next base: position 16,265 of record NZ_LVDJ01000023.1, on the reverse strand, counting down.
TTGAGTCACTATATTCACTTCTGAAGGAAAGTATTTATTCAGTAAACACTCCATCTTCCCTTTTCGTTCGTGAAGTTTTTTTCTTAGCTGCTTTAAATGGGTTTCATAATTACACTTGCTTAAATAATCAGTCAACGCTAATTGAATCGGCGCACTTGTTGCTAGCGTACTCATTAATTGTAGCCTTTGCATCTCCAACGCACGCTTCCCTGCTGCGACCCAACCAATTCTGAACCCCGAAACCAAAGATTTTGAAAAAGAAGAGCACAGCATTACGTTTCCGCTTTGATCAAACTGTTTTACGGGCATAGCAGCAGTGCCTTCTTGATACAGCTCTCCATAAACATCATCTTCAATCAAGGCCACGTTATAACGATTAAGTAGAGCATTTAACGCCTGCTTCTTCTCTAATGTCAGTGTAAAACCCAGTGGATTTTGATGATTACTCATCAACCAACATGCCTTTACATCATGAGATTGAAATGCCTTTTCCAAAGCATCGAGATCTATTCCTGTATTTACATCAGTTCTTACTGACAGAGCTTTTAATCCCAACCGCTCTAATGATTGAAGTGCACCATAAAAGGTGGGAGATTCAACCACCACCCAATCACCCGGCTTTGTGCACACCTGCAAGCTAAGATTTAATGCTTCGAGCGCTCCAGCCGTAATTACTATCTCCTCTGGCGATATGTTAACTCCTTTTGTCGCATAGCGTTTAGCAAGGATCGTTCTTAGCTCTTCATTACCGGGTGGTAAATTATCGAATGTACTAGAAATAGGGAGATTTCGTGCGGCAGACATTAGCGAACGATTAACCTGTTGGCGAGGATACAAGCTAGGATCTGGATACGCGAAACCAAAATTGACCATATACGGGTTACGACCCGCTTGCAGAACTTCAAACACAAAGTCGTTAATGTCAACTTTTTCTGTTGACGACACTGCAACATGCAGATGAGGATCGGTTTCTTTTAATTCAGGTGCCACCCGATAGCCTGAACGCGCTTGAGAAACTATATAACCTTGAGATTCCAAGACTTGATAAGCATGTAAAACTGTCATCAAACTTAGACCACTATGTTCTGATTGTTTTCTAAGCGACGGTAATTTATCTCCAGCGCGCCAAACTCCAGATTTTATCTGACGTTTGAGTTGAACAACCAGATCTTCATACTTTGCCAATTCGAATTCACCATAACAATTATCCCTTTCCAAATTATAACATCGACAAAAAACATCTGTTATATATCCAAGTTTAGTTTCTGTGTCTATTGACCTCCTTACCCATCAATTAACATTACGTCCTTCAAAAATGAATAGGGCACGTTTATGTTCGAGTTTGATGCATTCGTATTAGCACGGATACAGTTTGCATTTACAGTATCTTTCCACATTATTTTTCCAGCAATAACCATCGGACTGGCGAGTTACCTCGCAGTTTTAGAGGGTTTAAGCCTCAAAACTCGCAACCCTGATTACAAAGTTCTTTACCTTTTCTGGTCAAAAATTTTTGCTGTTAACTTTGGTATGGGTGTTGTTTCTGGCCTGGTTATGGCCTATCAATTTGGAACAAATTGGAGTGGCTTCTCTGATTTTGCCGGTAGCATTACAGGACCGCTACTTACCTATGAAGTGCTAACCGCCTTTTTCTTAGAAGCCGGTTTTCTTGGTGTTATGCTATTTGGCTGGCATCGGGTAGGCGATAAGCTACACTTTTTTGCCACTTGTATGGTTGCTCTAGGAACCATACTCTCCACTTTTTGGATCCTCGCCTCTAACAGCTGGATGCAAACCCCCTCTGGCTATGAGATCATCAATGGCCAAGTTGTCCCAACCGATTGGTTTGCTGTTATTTTTAACCCTTCATTTCCTTACAGATTAGTTCATATGGGTGTCGCAGCGTTTCTCAGCACCGCAGTATTTGTCGGCGCTTGCGCCGCTTGGCATCTGCTCAAGGGCAACAACACTGGCCCAGTAAAGAAAATGTTTTCGATGGCTATGTGGATGTTAGTTCTTGTTGCGCCGATCCAAGCCTATTTAGGGGACATACATGGCCTAAATACACTCGAACACCAACCTGAAAAAATTGCAGCGATAGAAGGGCACTGGGATAACTCTGAAGGAGGTCCAAGTCCATTGATTTTGTTTGGCTTCCCGAATATGGAAACTGAACGAACTGACTATGCGCTTGAAATCCCCGTCCTTGGCAGCTTAATACTCAAACACAGTTTGGTAGATCCCATTCCAGCATTGAAAGACTATCCAAAAGAAGAAAGACCTAACTCACTAGTCGTATTTTGGTCTTTTAGAATTATGGTCGCACTTGGAGTGTTCATGATTGTTCAGGGTTTTTATAGCCTTTGGCTGCGCAAAAAGCAGCGCCTTTATAATACAAGCTGGTATCTAAAGTTCTCTCTTTTAATGGGCCCATCAGGATTAATTGCCATACTTGCGGGTTGGTTTACCACCGAAGTAGGCCGTCAGCCTTGGGTTGTATACGGGTTGATGAAGACGAAAGATGCAGTATCAGGCCATAGTGATTTACAAATGAGCATTAGTCTTATTTGTTTCCTCATTGTTTACAGCATGGTGTTTGGATTTGGCTATTTCTACATGATGCGCCAAATGAAACAGGGGCCTCAATCAGATGACGAACATAATAATGACTCCCATGAAATTTCTACAGTTTCTGGTCGACTTTAAACTTACTGCATAACTTGAGGTAATCGTTATGGAATTGGATCTTTCGGTTGTTTGGTTTGGTATCATCATCTTTGCTACCTTGATGTACATTTTCATGGATGGTTTTGATTTAGGTATAGGGATTGTGATGCCTTTTGTTAAAAGCGGCCCACAGAAAGATGTCATGGTTAATAGTGTTGCACCCGTTTGGGATGGAAATGAGACCTGGATAGTGCTTGGTGGCGCAGCATTGTTTGGCGCCTTCCCCCTTGCTTACTCGATAATTCTTGAAGCGCTAACCATTCCACTGACACTTATGTTAGTCGCATTAATTTTTCGGGGAGTAGCCTTTGAGTTTCGCTTTAAGGCGCTACCTAGCCACCTTAATTTCTGGGATCGTGCCTTTATGATGGGTTCAATTATCACCACCTATTGTCAAGGTGTCGTCGTTGGAGCCGTAGTTCAGGGGGTTACTGTCGAAGGTCGCGTATTTGCGGGCGGGCAGTTCGACTGGCTCACTCCCTTCCCGCTATTTTGTGGCTTTGGTCTGGTAGCAGCATATGCATTACTTGGTTGCACTTGGTTACTAGCTAAAACCGAAGGTGAGTTGCAACAGACCATATATTCTTTCGTGCCAAAAATTCTCAGCTTACTTATAGTTGCGATCATTGTTGTGAGCGTGTGGACACCACTTGCTAGCGCATCCATTGCCGAGCGTTGGTTTACACTACCAAATTTCTTCCTATTAGCCCCAGTGCCGTTGCTGACGGCCATTTTGTGCTGGAAAACATTTGATTCAGTTAAGAAGCAGAAAGAAACAGCACCATTTATAACGGCATTAATGATTGTTTTTCTTGGCTTTGCTGGGCTTGGGATCAGCCTATGGCCCAATATCATTCCCCCTAACATCTCGATATGGCAAGCAGCGGCCCCCCAAGAGAGCCTCAGTTTCATGCTTTATGGTGCGCTGATCATCATTCCAGTGATCCTTGCCTATACATTTTGGAGCTATTACGTCTTTGCCGGCAAAGTAAAAGAAGGCGAGGCTTATCATTAGTTACGCCTTATGGAGGTTAAAATGAAGCTGAATAGAACACTCCAGCAATGGTTATGGCTTCTGAGCATTTGGGCTATAAGTGTGCTCTCGTTAGGTATGATATCCATGGGGTTTAAATTATTAATGACTGCGGCGGGATTTAAGTCTTAGATAATAGCCATAGGATGTCTTGTAGTGGCCAAATTTAGTTGGCCACTACAGTATCGGGAAGAATTGTTTCATTATTACAGTGCCGTTGACGTCTTTAACATTTATGTAACTGGTTTGTATGGTTATTTGCTACTATTCTCTATGGTGAGTAAGTACTACGTAAACAAGGATTATGTATGATAGTTAAACATGGAGTTATTTTCGTTGCGACTTTACTTATCGCAGCGGGTTGTGGCAGAACAAGTGATAGCACTACTGATGAAAAACTCATCCCAGTGGCTGATGCAGGCCAGCCAATGCTTTTACAGAAGGGAGCGACTGCTGTTTTAAATGCGAGTCAGTCTTATGACCCTAGAGAGCTGCCACTGACATACAATTGGCGGATCGTAAATAAACCTGCAACCAGTAGTACTTCTTTAAGCGATTCGTCGAGTCCGTTTCCTAGCATCTATCTGGATGCGGTAGGTAATTACGAGTTTGAGCTCATTGTTAATAATGGTGAATATGACAGTGCTCCCGACGTGGTCGTGATTAGCGATACGGATTCAGCTCCTGTGGCTAATGCAGGCCCCGATAGAGCGGCAAGAATTGGTGAAGATGTTATCTTAAATGGAAGTGCTAGCTTCGATCCTGATGGTGATCCGCTCAATTATGCTTGGACGTTAAGTAGTCAGCCAATGGGTAGTTCGGCGGTTTTGGCTAGAGTAAGCTCTCCTTTTGCTGTATTAACTCCAGATGTCGAGGGTGACTACAAAGTAGATTTAGTCGTTTCTGATGGCAACAGCAGTAGCAAGGTAGACAGTGTTGTCATTAGCACGCTAAATACACGACCATTGGCTAATGCTGGCCTCTCAAGAGGTTATATATTAGGTGAGAACGTAGTATTAGATGGCAGCCTTTCTAGCGACGAAGATGGTGACCCACTTTCCTTTAGATGGCATATTGTCGCTGCTCCCAAAGGGAGTACAGCTAATCTCAGTCATGCCGATAAGAGTCGAGCAAATATCACTCCTGATATAAACGGTGATTACGTTGTCGCTCTGATTGTCAACGATGGAAATGTCGATAGCGAAGCCAGTACAGTGGTACTTCATTCTGATAACTTACCCCCTGTTGCTAATGCAGGGCATGACTTATCAGCGCAAGTGGGTCAACTATTACACCTAGATGGCACTAACTCAACCGATGCTAACGGCGATATATTAAAACCACAATGGTCTATCGTTTCAAAACCTAAAAACTCGTCTGTAACTCTTGGAGACAGCCATACATTTCACCCGACACTCATCCCTGATGCTTATGGCGATTACGTCATTCAACTCATTGTGTCAGATGGTGTGATGCCCAGTGCACCTGACTCTGTGGTAGTTTCTACAGAAAATACAGCCCCTGTTGCTAATGCAGGTCATTCAATATCGGTATCTACTGGTAGTGCTATACACCTTGACGGTTCTAATTCAAGTGATGCAGAAGGTTCATTGCTCAATTATAAGTGGAGCATGATTTCAGCGCCTAAAGGCAGCTCTGCTCAGTTATCTGCGACAAACGTTGTCTCACCACAATTCACTCCAGATGTCTCTGGTGATTTCGTTTTTCAGTTGATCGTTAATGATGGTTTCTTAAATAGCATGCCTTCGACAGTCACTGTCACTGATAATGATTTACCACCAACCGCAGATGCGGGTAGAGATCAATCGGTACAAACAGGAGTGACTACGATACTTAATGGCGCGGCATCCTCAGATCCTGAAAAAAAACCGCTTACATATAAATGGTCTTTCCTATCTAAACCTTCGGGTAGTGGCTCTGTCATCAATGATGACACTAATGTCAACGCCAGCATGGTTCCTGACATTGCTGGTGACTACATTATTCAATTAATGGTAACAGATGCGGCTGGTCAATCGGCTAGTGATGTTGTGGTGTTACGTGATAATAGTCTGAATACACTGCCAGTTGCCGATGCAGGGAACGATACAAAAGTTTTCTTAGGAAGTAATATCGTGTTAGATGGTCTTGCTTCCTTCGATGCTGATGGTGATCCCCTGAGTTACAAATGGGCTATACTCAGTCGCCCTGATGGAAGTAACGCTCAACTCAACAATGAAGCTTCCGCGAGTCCTGACTTTACCCCAGATATTGAGGGTGACTTTGTGATACAGCTGGTCGTCAGTGATGGTAAAAGCACTTCTTTACCCGATGTTGTAGTCATTCACGACAGTAAGAAAAACCTTCCTCCAGTTGCGAGTATTTTGGGCTCAGTTGAAGGTTTGGTCGGACAGGTCTATCAGCTCGATGGTAGTCAAAGTAGCGATCCCGATGGAGATACTATTTCCTACAACTGGATTCTATTTAGCGACCCAAGCAGCGCGGTACTAAGCGATCCTACATCGGCAAAACCGACGTTTACCCCAACTAGTGCTGGCACTTATGTCGTGGCGTTAAGTGTCAACGATGGAGTGCGAGACAGTAATTTAGCCTCAGTTTCCATCGTCATTAAGGAGCCACAAAAAGGCACCGCCATTCCGACTCCTGCAGGTCATAACTTGATGATGTTGAGTTCGAGAGGTGGCAGTAATAGGACTGGTTCATTGGTTTCGGTTCGCGAAAGTGATTTAACACAATCTACTGAAATTACGAGCTTTCATGGCTTACCATACCCTGTGCGATTGAATAATCGCCAAGGTTGGTCAGTTCATCCAATAAACAATAAGGCTTATCAGTTGCTGGCTGATGGAGGTATAAGTGACTCAGGTACTATTACTGAGTTTATGCCTTCGACCCAAGAAGCGACTATGTTTCTCTCGTTTCCTGAACTCGAAGTAGGAGGACATCGAGTTTCTAATTACATTGCGGAATTGTTATTTCACCCTGATGGTAAATCTGCTTATACCTACTCTCAAGATGGTGGAGCCAAAGACTCAGGCGTCTTAGTGCATATTAACTTTGACCCAGCCAGTTCGGATTATAAAAAGGTTTCGGTTATCGCTGAATTTGGTGCCGTTAATGCTAGCTACCCGGGAGCAAGTATTCCTCCTAACACTATGCTGTACTGGAATGGCAGTAAAACAGAGTTAATTACTGCATTTGGCTATTCTCGACTAGAACAGCAGTCAGTAATTAAGATTGTACCTAGTGATATGAATATGCTCAGTCAACCATGGTATATCGAGCCATTTGGCGATCCTCTTTGGTCTAATGGCCGTTATTTTGTTGCGGAGGAAGACACACAGATTATCGTAACAAGCTCTAACGATCCTATTTTAAGTGAAAACAGTTCAGCGGGCGCAAGAGGGTATACTTTACCTGGTTGTCGCAATCCGTTTGGCGCTTTTGCTTGGCTATCACCAGAGGTATATGTCTTATGCCAAGGAAGTGGCGGCGCTGACGCTATGTTGTATGCTTCAAACACTTCGGTAATCAACCCGTCACTCGAAGCGACTTTCAGGAGTTTGAAAGGGACTGAATTTGGCGGCGTAGCTGCTTCGGAGTTACGATCGGCTCTGTACACTACGGTGAATGATGAAAGTGCTAATGTATTTATTAATCTTCCATCACCAGGAACCTACATACAGAGACCCACCTTGAGTGAGGTCACTAAACCTAACTATGCAATAAGACATTTGATCACTGGCGGCGATGATTTCGGCTACTTTTTTATGGGCAATCCCGCGGTAGTCACGGCGCCAACCGATACTATAAACGATCGCTATATTGTGACCACCTCGTTTGATGGCGCAACATATGGCAATGGAGCAATCATTACCTATGACCGTGAAAAAGCAAGCATCTCTCACCTTCCTCTAGGATATCCACAAGGAGGTTTGCCTTATGGCCGCATAACAAAAACCTCATCTGGCGATTACTTCTTTGCTTTAAGAGAATTATCTGTCAAAAACGAACCCCGTCAACAAAGTGCGCTTGCTCGTTATGATTCAGCCATAGGAGATATAGAGCTAATCAAGTTGGGAGACTCGGCTACCCCAGCTATTGGCCTTGCCGATGATGGACTTGGTAATATCTATACACTGACAAGTTCTCAGACTGGTGTTTCCAGCTACGTCTACGATCTTCTCAGAATTGATAGTACAAGCCTTACTGCATCAAAAGTCGCATCTTATCCGAATACTAATGCTCAAATTCCCGATACAGAGCTGGTATTAGACAACAGCAACGTCTGGTTCTTCACTGACGAAACCCTTCGTTGTCGTGATCTAAATTCAAACAGTGACGGTGAACTGGTTCTGTCGAATACGATAGCACATGACCCTGTGTACGCGGTGACCTTCCCAGTGCTTGGCGGTGATGGATTCTTTACAACACGTGAAAGCAATATTAGTGGACAAGGAACTATCCAACGGTTAACTAATAATTGCAACACGCCATCAATAACTACGTCTGTATTGGGATTAACTGATCAACCATCAACTGCTTTGGTTGCAGCAACAGATGGTTATATGTATTACGGTACTCAGGGTGGTAAATTGATGCGCTATGACTCACAGGCTAATACTGTTTCGGAGGTTGCTCAGGTTCCAGCAAGAAGCATCGTCGGCTTTATTATTGAAGATTCAAATGGCGACTTAGTCGGCTTTGCATCTAACGGTACTGAGAGTGATGATAAAATGTTTGCCTATACGTTAACTTCTGGCAGCATAGTCATCAGCGATGTTCCTGAAGATACTCCCATTGACGAGATTTACCCAGGTTTCACTGAGATAAATTAACTTAAATAACATCTAGCCTCATCAGATCGTGTGGCCCATAGTAAATATTAACTATGGGCCACACTGTGAGAAATGCAGAACGACATAGGATAGGCGAGTCCACCTTGTTGGCTTTATCTGATTCGTTGCTTTTCGATATTCATAGAGATAGCACCCACAAGTAGATTTTAGGCCAAAAACACAGAGGCTATAAGGTTGGTTTTAGTCTCAAAGATAACTAAACACGCAAATAGATCTGAACGCCAATCGTTCCGAATCAGCTTAAAATATTTATTATGTCTTTGCTAAAACATACTCCACAAAAAAAGATTTCATCTTTCTATACTCTTCTTGAGGCAATCCTTCACATGACATTTTAAGCTCATTGTACCGCTGTACTAACATTTCATTTGCTCGCAGTTTATCACGAAACTCAAGAAAGCACTCAAACTCAGAGCCATTTGCTACCACTTGAAGTGCAACATCATTATCTGAGGTAGATTCGAGCATACAAAGTTCAGATGTTCTTAATGTATCGGCTTTCTCTTGAAACCCTAACTTTTTTAGTACTCTCACGGTGCTTTCTAACTCAATGTTAGGGACGCCGACAAATATATCTAAATCTCCTTTTGAGATAGCCTTAGGTATTGATGATGCTCCAATGTGCTCAACTAAAGCCCCATTAACTAGTTTTTCAATCTGGCTTTTGTACCAGAAAAAAAGCTCTTCACAAGAGCTCTGATATTCCTCTGGACTATAAAATTTCATCCTAAAGTGGACCTCGTTGTGTATGCCATTCCATCACTTAAAACCATTAATACTTAGACTATAATGATGGACGCAAACAGTCACTATCAATTATTTGAGCGCTCGTACTAATGCCTGTGCACCATCAATGATTTGAGCTAATGGATTTTTTTGGCAGTAATTATCAATCCATACACTAAACGAATGTACATCACTCTTTTTTAATTTATCGGTCTCATAGAAACCCGCAGCGGATATGTACCCAAGAATCCAATATTCCATGTCTTTATATCCATCCTGTTTACGTTCTTTAATCCAGGTTCCACATGTGGCTGTACCTTGGCCGTAAACGGTATAGGCATTTGCTTGAGAGGCAACTCCTAACCATAGTAATGCTACTACAAGTCCTGTATTAATTCCCTTCATCGTTTATCCTTGAAACTTCGGTCAAGTTGCGGTGGGTGTTATCTTGACCTTTTGCTAATCTTTGGGCTCAAAGTGTTGCGCCACTGCTTGTAATAAAATTGGTACATAAGAGCTCCAATCGACTGTTTTATCCTCAACAAAGTGCTCTACTAACTGGTCTTTGATGTCACCATCGGCATCTGGCATTATATCGTCGATAAAATCCATTAACTCTGATTCTTTAGTAATCAAAGGATATCCATCGCATTTTAGAGCTTCGATTTTATCTATGATTTCTTTGTGTTTTGAGTGAAATAACTTCATTTTTTATATGGTTAGGTGGAGGTGGTTATTTAATTTTCATGTTATAAACGGAGTTTCTAACCGATTAAAGCTAACATCTAAAAGAGCGGCTTGGTTAAGTTGGCGACTTTTGGGGAACAAAAAATATGGCAGCTTTACCTAGTCCGAGAGCTTTGACTTGTTATATGCTTGTTGCCGACTTCACTAAACTACCAATTTTGTTGCCAAGTGATAGCTTAATTTTTAAGAGTTTCTCTATGTGCCAGTTCTTAATCCTCTCAAGGTCAGAGTCTGAATCATCTATTGCGCCATTGGTATATAGTGCTAACCTAGAAGCTCGTTTATTATCTAGGCGCTCCCAGCTCACTTGCTCACCTAATTCGGTTTCAATTTGTTCTTTTTGACTGTGAAGCTGATCAAAGACATACTTATTCTTTTCTTGGTCTCCCAAATCTATGTATAGCTCAGTGCGTGCCTTACCGCCCTGTGAAAAATTTGCACCGTATGTTAAGCCACTTACCCCAGAGGAAAATGAATACCAGTTCTGGGGTTGACCTGCTTTTGCAGAAGTAAACTTGTGTGTGTCACGTAGCGTATCAATCAGTCCCTGAAAATAATTTTGATACTTTTCAGCTTTTGTTGAAACAGATGCTCGTTGGGTTTGGCGTTTCTTGTTTTTTTGCCATTCATTTGGAGAGGCGACCAGCTTAAAGTTGAAAGCTGGTTTAGAGTCGTCGATTTTTATAACCTCAACAACAACTCCAAAAAAAGATGTTTCATTATCTGTTCTTTGGTTTAGCCAATCCATTGCTTGCCGATGCTCTTCTCGAATAGACTCTGAAACCCATATGACTATAGACGCATCAAAGCCGGCCGCGTAGGTTAGCAATTTCCCCAAGTGGTCGTGATCAGTTTGCGTGAGTTGATTTTCAATAATGACTGACTTCGATGAACCTAAATCTTTAGCAAGAATATCTAGCGAGAAATCACCGACACTTGCTTCTTGTTCGATAAGTTCCAGATCCATGCCTAAGGATTTTCCTAACTCCTCGATATTTTCTGCGAGCCATGGTGTGAAATTTGATGCCTCATGAGGCCATACTTCTCTTAATGAAACTTTGCTCAATTCTCCGAACAATGTGATTTCTCCTTATAGCATGTACCGTCTAGTATAACGGGCGTTTACAACCCCAAACTGGTTGAAACGGCTAAATATTCGTTTTTAGAAAAATGTGCCACGAGCAAACGTTTCGTTGGTTTTTTTGTTATAAATCAATCCAATACGTATGGGGCGAAGCTTGTTGTATTTCTGTTAGTTTGTAACCTAACACCTCGTCGATTACATCGTCGCTGGAGTTAAAAGTAATTTGAATCCCAGTCGTTTTCCTAACACTAGAGTCTTCGATTCGTTCTACGTTGAAGTAAAGTTTCACAACGTTAGAAGTAGAAGATAATAAAGTAAACGGAGAATCAACATTATTAGCCCTTCCTTTTTCAACCGGAAATAGAAATGCTTTAAATGTCTTCCCCTTAGAGCTTAAGAACTTACAAACCAGCCAAAACATAGCTACTTCCTCTTCAGAAGCCTTACCGCCAATTTTATGCGAATTTTGTTCTGAAACAGCCTCCAACAAAGACGATAGCTTGTGCTTATCTAGTAGTGCCATGCTCTTAAACTCCCCGCCTGATTTATAACGCCCTGTTAAGGCGTGAGCAGCGTAATACCAAAACCGCCGCATACCACCTTAAACACTAAAACCAATGAATAGTGAAAATGCCACGCGTTGTGAATCACTCCTGAGCAGATTGTTGTGTTAAAATATGTTTAACCCGCTCCACAGCACTATGCAAGCAATCGCCAATGGTTTAGTCCAAGCCCAATAATGTAGAGCATTAATAGATAATTTTGGTGTAAATATCAAAGTTAATACCCAAGATAGTACAAAACTTGCTATGAATGACAGCCCAGCAATGACCCAGCCTCGTTGAGAAATTAGGATAATGGATGGGCCAAAGAGCATAATGGACGTATATAGTATTTGAAAAGGTGTCATAGATTAATCTCGAGAAAAACAGCTTTAATTTTATCGTACAACATGTTGATTTTGTTAATATGTTTGTGTAACAGGCGCGAGTTTACGATCGGCTTTGTTGACGCGCTTGTAATTTGATACACTGTCCGACGTCATTAACATAAGTAAGAAAATCCTTCTCGTCATTATTAATTATAAATTCCTGTATATCTTGCCACTTATGCCATACTTGAATCGCCACTTCTTCACTAGACGACTTTTAGCCTAGTATAAATACCGATTTCCATACTCTAATGGCAACAGTCCAATAATGAAACCATGTCGTCGTTACGGCTTGTAAAAACATCTTAATTAAGCACACCCATTTTCGAGGCTTCTCGACTCGTATAGATTTTGTGAATCGCCAATAGTTGGAGCGCCGTCGGCGCTCCAACTTGTTGCTTCTCTTTATCGTATGAATAACTGACGGTTAGAAGTTGTAAGCTAGACCTATCATATAGTGGTCGTGTTCGAACTCCTGGTAACTGACTTCTAACATCAGATCTAGTTGGGGTAGCAGAGGATAGCGATAGCGTAACCCCATATCATAGATACTGTCGGCTATCTTGTCCTTGTCGGGGTAACCATAGTTTTCCGCATCGGTAAACAGGCCTATATGAGCAACTAACTGACTCTCGTTAAACAGATCGAAGCCATAGTTGACCTCGGTATACCAGGCTTCCACGTCCTGATCGTAGTTCACCATCAGATTTAGGGCCTTGTAGTCGAAGCTTACTGCGTACTCGACGCTATAGCCTCCGGCCCCATAGGTGTATTTCATGGCGTTGAAGCCCAGACCAAGATCCTCGGTGATCATTTGGTAGTAGCCGCCGTAGTAATCGATCTCATAGTCGTTGTAGACGCTGCCTTCTTCTTCATATCGATAAGTTTCGAAGGAGGTCCCCAGATAGAAGCCGCTTTCATGTTCTACCATGAGGTCGCCCTGCAGGGTAGGTTTGTTGTCGCTGATGGTCTGGCCGCGCCACAGGTAGTTGCTGTTTGCCAATATCGCCCATACAGGATCTGTGCTGCCATCGCCTACGGAGGAAGATATCGCCTTTACCAGCGTGGATCGCGTGCTGCCGCTGTTCAAGGCCAGACTCAAGCCCGAGGAGGTGGGGCCGACCGCCTATATGCTGACCCGTGGGGGTCGTTACGAGCGGGTGGATGAGCGTTACGAAGGGGAGTTTTTCAACCCCATGATGCGCATGGACACTCAGTTCCAGGTGTACAACGAGTCCCTGGCCCGGGTGAAAGACTCCTACAGTGGCGAGTTTAACGATGGCCAACCCGTCTATGATGTGGATCGCTTCTGGGACGGCTCGGCGGTGCGTGCGCTGTGGAAGGTGAATGAGTATCCCTTTAATCTGTCGACCTTCAAGCTGCATCTTCGTAGCCCTTATTCTGTGGCGCTGCCGCGCATCACTGCTCTGGGTGAGACCAACTATATCCATCTGCATGAGGATGATGCTGCCAAGTTTGATATCAAGGATGGCGATAGGGTTCAGGTGTTGTCTCCTAAGGGGAAACATATCGAGGGGATAGTGCAGGCAGACAAAACTGTGGCCCGCAACACCATAGTGGTGGGAATGGGTTATGGTCACTGGTGCTTCGGCGCCAGCGATCTGGAGGTCGATGGTCAGGTGATCCCTGGCATTCCATCGAGAGGCACAGGTGTCTGCCCTAACCCTTTCAACATAGTGGATCCTAGTCGTAAGGGCGCCAGTCTCTACCGTGATAAAACTTTTGGTTCGACAGCGAGACACGGAGTGCCAGTGGCGATCCGTAAGGTGTAATTGCGATATGAGCGCCGTCTAAATTTAGACGGCGCTCATATTTGCTTAGTTTTGATGTGCTCTATTATTAGGCTTATCTTTGTTGTCCATTACTCAGATAGGACACTTTTTCCCCCATCTCCTGTCTTAGCGACAAAGACTTTACCTAGATACTCTATTTATCCGGATCTTTGATAAGTAGAGTTTTTCTTTTTAACGACCCATGGCCAGTTGCCACTCTTTGCTTAAGTGCGTAAATAATTGTTGTTTCAGCCAGTGGTGGGTAGGTGATTGGTTAATCTCCGAGTAGATGAGGTAATTGCCAACTGTCCGTCCGACATTGATTTGTGCGAGTAATTGCTCGGTGAGCTCTCTCGGAAGGGGCGCGGTTTGTATTCCCTTGACCAGCGAATAAAACTCACGGGTAAAAACGTTGCAACTCATGGAAATAGCGCGCCCATCGAGAATATGGCGACTCAGGGCGGCGATATTGTCGGTGGCACCGACCACATTCACAGCTATTCCCTGCTGTTTAGCGAGTTGTTCTATTAGGGGCTGATTTAGGTCATTATAATTATCCAATGTGAAATAATCATATTGGCATAAGTTTGCCAAGGTAAATTCATCGTCAAATACAGCATGTCCTTCTTTGGCAATTAAAAAAAGCTCCTCAGTGGGGGAAAACATCTCGCTGATGATCTTGTGATCTTTAAAGTGTTCATAGACCACAGCGAAGTCTATTTCGCCATGCTCGATAGAGCGACTGCAATCGCTGGAAAGGGTGCGCACTTCGAAGGTTAAATTCGGTGCCAGAGGTAATATATAGTAGTGAATCACCTTGTTGATCACATAGGTGAACTCGTTATAAGCGTATATCTTAAAATGGCCCCTAGCGGTGAGCGGATTGAAATGAATATGGTTATGTTTTATCACCTGATAGTCATGAAGTAATTGCTTGATATAGGGGAGTAGTTGTATGGCTTTATCTGATAACACAAAACCTTGTGCGCGACGGATGAAAAGTACGTCCTTAAAAATGTCGCGTAGTATGCCAAGGTGTCGACTAACAGAAGAGATACTCATTCCCAGCTCGTTGGCGACCAGACCTGCATTCAAGTGACGACTAATTGATTCGAAAATGATCAGTGATTGATAATCGAGTTTATCTATGTTCATGGGAAAAAGAAAAAAGATATTTGTTCACTGTTTTTAACATGTTATGACCTGGGGGAACAGATTATCTTCGTTTTTTTGTGTGTTAGATTGGCTTCTATAGACTAAAGCATAATGGTGATGTGAAGTTTAATTTATGACTACTCATAGTTTTACAGGTTGCCGTGTAAACTTTCAAATAGATGAGCGTGTAGTCAACTATTCTCTTGTCAATTGAGTTTATTTGATAATTCAGTCACTATTTCAATCTAGACCTTCGGATGGATGTATATTAGGTCTCTAGTATGTATGTCATTACAGTGAGGTTTCTATGACAAGAGAATCCACGATTCATTTTGTGTTTGGTGGTGCGGCGGCAGGAACATTGGTTCATTTTTTAGGTGATGAGAACAATGTCGAGGTTACTGAGGTGCGTGATCCGTTAGCATTTGGTCCACTCTACGATTATGGAACATCAGAAGGGAATGCAATACGAGGAAAATGGTTGCAGACGGTATATTATCTCATAGGTGATGCAGATGGGTGGCAGTGGATATCTGATGATGTGGGTTTGCCAAGCTTGTCTGCCTATAGGGATAAGTCCGACAACAATTATATTGTATGGATAGGCCAATCTGTCGATGAACAATTAATGTTGCGTGCAATTTGCGCACGACTTCCGGAGCAGCAATTGTTGATTGCTGATGTAACCAAGGGGAAGCTAGGTGATATGACCGTTCCTATTGTAGGGGCATGTTCGCCAGAAGAACTTGCTACTGTTAAGCTTGAGCCACTCGATACTTTGGAGCATAGAGCATTAGCTGAGGAGTGGAATAAGCTCACAGAAACCTCGAGTATGGTTAGGCTGGAGGATCCCCTCATAATTAGGGCCTCCCAGAGGTGTTAACCAGTTTAAGAAATTCACCCCAAGCCCAGCGAAAATGCGATTCTTTGATTGAGTATTCCGGACGTCGTCTCACTTCTTTGCCGAGCCGGAGCACAGATAGCACGTTTCTGTCACGTATCGTATTGGCTTGAAACCTCCGCTGCCATCCCAGATGCCTGGCTGCCAGACCGATGCACCAAAGCAGGATTTCTGCCAACAAAGCTATCAGCAACAACACATCATAACGGCGTGGACAACGACTGCGGCTTTGTCTGAGTCCCATGCCGTATTGGGGACTTTTGAGGTCGCGAAAGGTTTCTTCTATCT
>NZ_LVDJ01000022.1:0-46420 GCF_007636505.1 Shewanella sp. KCT | reverse complement strand
GTTTGGGTTAAAACGCTTATCGAACGGCGAGGCAGTCACAAGTCTGCAGTCGCACTGGCTAACAAGTTAGCAAGAATTGTTTGGGCTATTCTATTTAAGAAAACGGAGTTCAGAGCGGTTTGACCTGTAAGTAAAACAAACCATGTACTGCTAAAAAGTAATGTAACAACAGGTAATACCGGCCTCTACAACACCTGAGAGAGTCCATGAACCTAAGAGTTCGAAGGGACGGTTAAGGCGTAGAGGCGCGGTTCTCATTAAGGCCAGAGCCTCTAATTGCTCATAAACAGGTCGGATATACGGATGCAGTAATATCTTTTGTTACTAACAAATTAGCTATTGAATCTATCGAGGTGTCCATATATGGACTTGAATAACATCCCTGTATAACGACCAGTTCGGCATCCATGCCTCTCATTCATAAGCACGAAGCTTCGCTTCATTCACCGTGCCAAAAGAATGTTTGCACATGAGGTCGTTCCTTCACATCTGACCCATAAGGACATGGAAAATGTCAATGTGATGTAGGGAACATCACCGACCATGTGATCACGACATTTGCGCTTCCTGCACTTCACCTGCCGCAGGCAATTGATAACAGTAACGGCTAACGCTAAAACAAGGGTAATGAATTTCAATTAAACACAAAGAAGTAAACACCAAGAAAGTTACCCCTTTAACGCAAAAAAGGGCCTAGATTCTCATCTAAGCCCTTTCAAAACTGGCGCCTATGGCTAGCTAATAGTAACTAAAGCGCCTCCACTAATCGCTAGAATTAGTGAACAATCTCCATTTCCGCCAGCAGGTTGTCGGCGTTGTCCAGATACTTCATCACCCATAGCATGTAGCGGCTATCTACCTGGATAGAACGGTTGGTGTCGGTATCGTAACCCCAGTCGCCTATGATTGACTCATAGACGCCGTCAAACAGCAGACCGACAAGCTCGGCGCGGCCGTTTAGGGTTGGTGAACCTGAGTTACCACCAGTGGTATCCAGAGTCGACAGGAAGTTCACCGGCACAGAGTCGATAGACTTCACATAGTAGTCGCCATATTGCTTCTGCTTGATCAACTCAAGCTGCTTCTTAGGCGCGTCGAACGGAGCTTCACCTGTGTCTTTGGCCACTATGCCTTCCAGGCGAGTGAAAGGTACGGCAACCAGACCATCTTGTGGCGAGTAGCCCTTCACATGACCCACTGTCACACGCAGGCTAGAGTTGGCGTCGGCGTACACCGGCTTACCCAGCTCCTTGTTGTAGGCGATGATGGCATCCATATATTGAGGACGTACCTTCATCAGCTTGCCATACAGCTCCTTCTCTTTCTTCTCCTGTGCCATATCAGTGTCATACATGGCAACGGCAAACTGAATGAAAGGATCTTTAGAGGCCTTGAAATCGGCTACTGACTTATCCATCCAGGCAAGACGAGTCGCCTTGTCGCCCAGCTCGGTCTTGGCGTACATCTTGTCCAGTACCTTGCTCAGCTTGGCGGCGTCGAACTTCTTGCCGATGCCGAATGCCTTGTCCAGCGCAGGGATACGCTCTTCGCTCGGCAGCTTGGCGTAACGGGTCAGCAGATCCATTACCACGGCCTTATCCACACTTGGGGCATAACGACGGTCGATACGTTCAAGGCCCGACTTGAAGCGGGTCATGTCGCGATCCTGGTAGCCAGGCTCACGCGCCATGTCGTCCAGCTGCTTCTCGTTAGCCAGACGGTAGAGGCTACGGGCGGTCGGCAGCATGGTGGTGTATCCGATGTAACCTAAGATGATATCGCGGGCCTGATGCTCCTGACTCTCTTTGATCAGCATGTCCAGCTCGGCCATGGTTTGGCCATACTGGGCCTGACGCTTGCTGTCTTTGTTGATCCAAGCGGTCAGCGCCGCCTCGCGAGCCTTGCGATCGTCGAGCATGGTCGACTTACCATAGAACTCGATCATCGAGGTGAAGTTTTTGGCATAGTTGGCCAGGCCGGCGATCAGGCTCTCGTACTTGATACGCTCATCACTGCCCTCAGGCGCGGTTTCCTTGATGATCTCGATGAAGCGTTCGCGCAACATCTTGCCTTCTGGATAGGCCCACTCAAACTGGTTTTCCACCTCGTTGGCGGTGCGATAACGGTTGGTGCGACCCGGGTAGCCAGCAACCATGACGAAGTCGCCTTCACTCACGCCCTTGGCCGACACCTTAAGGAAGCTCTTAGGCTCGTATGGCACGTTGTCTTTGCTGAAATCGGCAGGCTTGCCATCTTTCGACACATAGCCGCGATAGAAAGAGAAGTCGCCGGTGTGACGTGGCCACATCCAGTTATCGATGTCGCCGCCGTACTTACCTACGCTGGCCGCCGGGTTATACACCAGACGCACGTCGCGGATCTCAAGCTGCTTAACCAGGTAGTACTCCAGGCCGCCGTGGAAGCTGTAAACCTGACAGCGGTAGCCGTCATCGGCCTCACACTGGGCAACCAGTTGCTTCTCTTTGGCTTCGATGCCCTGATAGAAGTCATTGCCTACCTTGTTTTCCAGGCCGGCTTTCACCTCATCGGTCACATTGGTCACGGCTTCGGTGACATAGATGCGTGAACCTGGGGTAGCGGGTAACTCTTCGCCATAGTTCTTCGCCAGGAAGCCATCTTTTAGCAGGTTCTTCTCTGGAGTCGAGTTGTATTGAATCGAGCCGTAGGCACAGTGATGGTTAGTCACTACCAGGCCCTTTGGCGACACGAAAGACGCAGTACAGCCACCTAGGCTGATCACGGCGTTCATGGGGAATTCGGTGAGTTTAGAGATAGATTTGGCGTCGATTTCCAGCCCTTTGGCCTTCAGCTCATCTGCCATGGCAGGCAGTTGATAGGGCTGCCACATCCCCTCATCGGCTTGAGCGCCGAAGGCAGCGGCGAGCGCCACTGACACGAGTAACTTTTTCATTTGCTAAGTCCGTTTTATCGTTATAAAAATTTTTATAATACCCAATGGCCTTTTAAGTCCTCAGCGCATGAAGCCTTAAAAGCCCTACAAAAAAGTCGGGCAATGGCCCGACTTTATCATAAATTCTTGAGTAACAAACAGCTTAGCAAATTAGCGAAAAGGTAAGCAGGTATTTCCAACAATCCCCTGCCCCTTCGCTTAGGCGCAAATTGTCAGCCTCTTTTTACAGCGCAACCCAGAGCTGGGCAGCGATAATCACCAGACCCACCAGCGCCGACGCCGCAAGTGCAAACTGACCACCACTCACCTGGTAACCGCCCAGATTTTGCTTACGCTGTCCCAGCGCCATGGCGATAGGCAGGAAGATGATCATCACCACCAGCGGCAGGGCTGCAAAACCTAATACCTTAATGAAACCATCAGGATAGTAGAGAGCGCACAGCAGCGGCGGCACAAAGGTTATCAACCAGGTCTGCAGGCGACCCAGCAGGTTGTCTCTGGCGCGGGTCAGCTCGGCAATATAGTCGAACAGGCTCATGGTCACCCCGAGGAAGGAGGTGATCAGCGCCAGATTTGCAAACAAATCGATACATTGACGTAAAATGTCTGAGTGGGCGATGCCCTGCAGCGCCGACACCAGCTTAGGCAGAGAGCCCTCGAAACCGTACACGGTCGCGCCGCCCACAGTACCCAGAGTCACCATCAACCAGAGGATGTAGCACACCAAGGGAATGGTCGAACCGATCATGAGCACCTTACGCAGCGACATGGCATCACCATCCAGGTAGCGCACAATCGTTGCGATACAGACGTGGAAACCGAAAGAGGTAAACACCACGGGGATGGCCGCCAGCCAGAGGTTCCCCAGCTCGCCTTTAGACACCAATTCGGTGGCTGATTCACGCAGGATATAGCTTGGGCTTACTTCGGGTAGCAGGAAGAGTACCACGATGACGAACAGGGCTACCATGGCGCTAAAGAGCAGACGTGAGACCTTATCGATCCAGGAGACGCCGATGGCGATAAAGCCGCCGAACACCAAGGTAAACAGCAATACTGCCGCCTCGTGGTTCACCTTGATCCCCAGGGGTTCGAAGCGAGACTCCAGCAGGGAGGAGCCACCCATCAGATAGACCATGGTCAGGGCAAATAGCAGACTCAAGAAGGAGCCGCCCTGGATCAGCTGGCCGACCTTGCCTAAGGTCTTGCCCGTGATGGCGTGGACGTTCAGCCCCACACCGGCACGTAAGTTAATCTCTAACATCAACAGAGAGGTATAGATAGATACCCCCCAGATCGCCACTAATAGTAGTAAGGCTGGAATCGTCCCCAATGAAGCAGTGGCCAGAGGCAAGGCCAACATGCCTCCCCCAATTGCGGTCCCCGCAACGATGGCAATAGAGCCAAGCATTTTTAAGTTCACAAAATTGTCCTGTCTTTATTTATTATCTCTTTTTGGAAGGTCAGATTTAGAACGACTGCGAAGGCGGGAATTAGTCATGAAACACACTAAGCGATAGCCTCCTAACCGAACTATGGATCTCTGCCCTAGTACGTGTCGGGTTGGCCTCAACAGCTTAGCTCTTACTATCTTACGATCTAGCTAAGCCCCTGAGGCTGCCTAAATCGGTAACAATATCGATAGGTATGTTTCATCACTACCTTTACTCTATAAATTTGACTGTTTGGCACATTAACAGAGCCACAGGCGGCGCACAAGGTATGCCGCCTGATCGGATGCAAGTTTGTACAAAGGCGTAAAAACCACGAAACAAGCTGTCTACAGAGTGATCACCACAGGCGAGCCGGCACCTCCTTGCACCTCAAAAGGATTTGGGTATAATGGCCGCCACTGCTTCAGGGGAGTAGCTAACAAGGCAAAGCCATTTGCCTTGAGTGAGTGTCAACATACTTGGCCACATGCCATGGTACTCACGGTAAGGGGAACACCTCTTACTCTGCAAGACCTGAGCACGGTTACCGTTCATTCATTAGGGGGCGGCGGATCGTGCTTGGAATTTTTGCCCCCTTAGGAACTATGATGGAAGCATTACTCGCCTCAACCTTCACCGTCGCCATCGCCGAGATAGGTGACAAGACCCAACTGCTGGCACTGATCCTCGCCGCAAGATTCAAGAATAAGACCGCGATTATCCTGGGGATACTGCTATCTACCCTGGCAAACCATTTTGCCGCCGCCTGGGTTGGCCAGTGGGCTATCAACTGGATAAGCCCAGAGATGGCCACCTATATCGTCGCCTTCTCCTTCTTTGCCATCGCCCTCTGGGTACTGGTACCCGATAAGGTCGACGCGCAGGAAAGCCGCTTCTATCAGATGGGCCCCTTTATCGCTACTTTCATTCTCTTCTTCCTCGCCGAGATGGGCGACAAGACCCAGGTGGCTACTGTCGTGCTGGCCGCCAAGTATGATGCCCTGCCGCTAGTGGTACTGGGCACCACACTGGGGATGATGATCGCCAACGTGCCTGTGGTGATCGCCGGTCACTTCAGCGCCGAGAAGCTGCCGATGAAGTGGATCCACCGTGGCTGCGCCGCCCTGTTTGCCCTGCTGGGTGTGGCTACCCTGCTCTATTAAGTTAAGGCTGCTCGGCGCATGGCTTAAGCTAAGCGCATGAACAGAGAGCAGATAGCAAAAAGCCAGTGACTCAGATCACTGGCTTTCTATTTTCAGGCTGTACACGCCTGGTTATCTACAAGCCTAATTTACAGACCTTACTTACAAACCTAAGCCCTGCTTGATGCGTTGGCCATAGTCTTCATCAGCCTTGAAGAAGTGGGCCAACATGCGCTCCTGCACATCCATGCTCGCCTGACTGAGAGAGCCGGAGATGGTCGCCGCCAGTCTGGCCTTCTCCTCTTCTGAGAAGATGCGATACAGGTTGCCCGCCTGGGTGTAGTCATCCTGGTCGTAACGGCTGTAACGGTCGGCTTCACCATCGAGTCTCAGCGGTGGCTCGGCAAACTGTGTCGGCTCCACCAGGGCAGACTGAGTGCTGTTAGGCCCATAGTTGGCGCTGGCATCGCCGCCCGTCTGACTGCCACTGAAGGGGCACTGGGTTCCGGCCATGGCACCGCCACGCTGATGATGGTTAGCCTGAGTCGCATGAGGGCAGTTTACCGGCAACTGGTTATAGTTGGCGCCGATACGGTAGCGCTGGGCATCGGCATAGGCAAACAGACGCGCCTGCAACATCTTGTCCGGCGAGGCGCCTACGCCTGGCACCAGGTTACTCGGGGCTAAGGCCACCTGCTCCACCTCGGCGAAGTAGTTCTGCGGCAGACGGTTAAGCTCAAGCACACCTATCTCGATCAGTGGGTAGTCGCCATGTGGCCACACCTTGGTCAGATCGAACGGGTTGATGTGATAGGTGTTGGCATCGGCCTCAGGCATGATCTGCACATTCACCGTCCAGCGCGGGAAATTAGCGTCCTGGATAGCCGCCACCATATCACGCTGTGACGAGTCGGGATCGATCCCCTTAAGCTTGTCCGCCTCCTCGTTGGTCAGGTTAACCACGCCCTGCTGTGACTTGAAGTGGAACTTGACCCAGAAACGTTCTCCCTTGGCATTCCAGAAAGAGAAGGTGTGCGAGCCGTAGCCGTGCATCTGACGGTAGTTAGCCGGAATACCACGGTCTGACATCAAGATGGTGACCTGATGCATCGCCTCTGGGTTTAGCGACCAGAAGTCCCACATCGCCTGTGGATCTTTCAGGTTAGTCATAGGGTTACGCTTCTGGGTGTGGATGAAGTCCGGGAACTTGATGCCATCACGCAGGAAGAAGGTCGGGGTGTTGTTGCCGACGATATCGTGGTTACCGCGCTTGGTGTAGAAACGCAGGCCAAAACCACGGGGATCGCGCTCGGCGTCGGCCGAACCCATCTCGCCGCCCACGGTCGAGAAGCGCACGAAAGTCTCAGTCTGCTTACCTTCGCCGTTAAAGTGGTCGGCGATGGTGTAGTCGCTCAGATCTTTGGTCAGGGTGAAGGTTCCGTACACACCCGTGCCCTTGGCGTGGACGATACGCTCGGGGATACGCTCACGGTTAAAGTGCGCCAGCTTCTCGATAAGGTGCCAGTCCTGTAGCAGTAGCGGGCCACGCTCGCCGGCAGAGAGAGAGTTTTGATCGTCCGCAATGGGTGCGCCATTTTGGCTGGTTAAGTAGTTGGTTGTCATAATTCGCTCCATCCTGTTTAGCTTGTTGGGCCCTCGGCTAGGGTCTTAGCCTGGGTAAAAATTTCGGTATTAGTTTAGGTATAAATTTAGCTTTTCGTTTACGCGGCCTGGTCAGCTCAACCAGTCTTCGATAACATCAAATATTGTGACCATGGCTCTGCTCCAAATTAGCTCTACTCCTCTAATCGCTCATTCCAAGCACTCATTACAAACACTCGTTCCAAGCGCTCAGGTTAAGCGCTAGGCCATTAAGTTAAGTGACTCGCTTAGCGATTTAACTTGTCGATGTAGCAAGATTAGTCGAGCCTCAGAGAAATATAAAACGATTAAAACTGATAACTTTAAACTGATTTTTAGATTAAAATTTAGTTTCTAATCAGATTCCTAATCAGATGCCTAATCTGTATGTGGTATACGAGCCGAATTAACTGACGAGCCAGCCTAAGAGTGATTGGTAGAAACGAGGTAGCAACGAGATAGAAACGATGCAGATACCAAGGAAAGGCAAAGGAGAAATAGAAACGCAAAGCAGGAAAACAGAAAAGAAGAGTGAGCGGAGAACCGACAGCAGAAGGTGAAGAGAGTGGAAAGAGCGCAGAGAGTGGAGAGAGTTAGATAAATAGAAAAACAGATGGCAGGGGTTTCGCCGCGATCTTAGCCGCGGGGAGTAAGCGTCAACACTCGCACTTATCGCCCCCGCATAGCAAAATTTGGCTCAGATCAGCTGTCCTTGTCCAGCTTAACCTTGGCGACCTGATACAGCTTCACCAGATAGAAGGCATCGATCAACACGATGAAGAAGTTCACCAAGGCCACAGGCAGAGCGCCGATGGCCAGGCCGTAGGCGACAAACAGGGCTGCCCCAATCAGGTTCCACCAACGTAGCTTCTTGATGTTTGACATCATGAGGGAGATGGCGACCACCACAGAGGCCAGATAGCCGACCCATTCCCATATTGTTGCCGTTTCCATAGGCACTCCTTAACCCTTAAACATATCTTCCCTAATTATGGCACCGGGCTGCACAAGTGGCAGCCAATCTGACTAAATTATCTTACTAATTCAGGTGCATGTCAGATGCATGCGAGCTGTACGCCAGAGCCGTGCCAATCCTGGCGTACAGCCATCAGACCATCGCCTGACGCTTAACCACTGCGGCCGTCATACGCGAGATACAGCAGAGCTCACCGGCGCTGTTGTGGATCAACACCTCCCACACCGAGCTGCGTTTGCCCAGGTGAACCGGCTTGGCGGTTGCCGTCAGGGTCCCGTTGCGTGATGCCTTAAGGTGGTTGGCGTTGATCTCCTGACCGACACAATAGTAATTCTCAAAATCCACCACGAAGTTGGCCGCATAGCTGGCCACCGTCTCGGCCAGGGCCACATTGGCGCCGCCATGAACTATCCCCAAGGGATTGTGCACCGCTGGCGAGGCCGGCATGGTCGCCTTCATGTAATCCTCGCCAATTTCGCTGATGGTAATCCCCAGGGTCTGCATCAAGGTGCCTTTGCCATGCATGCCTGCGTCCATCTTGGCGCAATCTTCCAGGGTAACGGGTCTAAACCAAATACTCATGTCTCATTCCACAACGATCAAAAGTGAGCATTTAGTCTACTTCTTCGCTAATCAATAAGAAATAGGGCATTAGGATATTGAAGCATAAGGGGCTGGAATCGCCTAGCGAGGCATGCAGCTTTGAACAGACGACAGTGTTCAGAGATCACCAGAAAAACATACTGGGGTTGGCCTTCATCCGCCCTGAATTGTTAGTCTCGTTTGCCGCCAAATTGGCCGCATCAAGTGGGTTTGTGTGACGAATGAAGGCCTAGGGTAACTGGTAACGCTTACGCCGAATCAAGGGCTCTGATTCCAAAGGCTCTGAATCAAGACTCTTAATCAAAACGCTGTATCATGTCGCTAGCATTTGGGCCTGGCCGATAACGCGCGACAGTTTATCCTGAAAATACAAATTAACAAGCCCGATGAGTGAGGGGAAAAACAGAAAAAGATCACAGCGTTATCTGAGCCGCATAAATCGTAAGGCGGCGCTACACAAAGCAAAACAGCCGCTAACAAGGCGCTAAACTTGCGGCTAAATGGATTAAACAGAATTGAGGGCAATACCTAACAACTAGGAGTGCAATAAAAAAGCCCAACCAAAAGGTTGGGCTCAGATTCAAACACTAAGATAAAAGTTAATTTACCTTATTAGATGACAAGCTTAACTGCCGCAACCATCAGGACTTCTAGAATTGATATAGCGAACATCTTTCGCCCTGTCATAGCTAGCGGGATCGAGCGTGCCATGCTTCTTGATAAATTGGTAAAGCATATCGGCATCAATAAAGCCTGTGTCTCTCGCCTTCTCCTTCAACTTTGGATACTTATTCCCGCCCGCAGCATTATAGCTTGGGAGGGTAAATCGGTACTTGTCCGATAGGTTGAAAGGCTTGTCACCCACCATTCTGATATCGACATCTTTAGCTTTACAGTCAACTGTCATCTTGATACCGCTGAAGTGGGCAAAGCCACCAGAGCCTCGAGTCTTAAGTGCAACCTTCGACAAGTATTTCTGCAGTTCTGCGCCATTCATCTCAGTCACGGTCACACTGTTGGAAAAAGGCTGCACCTTAAGCACGTCACGATAGCGAATTGGCCCTTTCTTTATAGTGGCACGAATACCACCAGAATTCATGATGCCGAAATCAGCAGGCACAGGAAGCTGAGTCTGAGCATGGGCTATCATCATTCCTAGCGGCGTAGCTTGATTACGGACAACCTTACGCTTACCAACGAAATCAGCCTTGGCGACACCAATCTGCTCTCTCAACTTCAATTGCCCCTTTGCCTGATAAGGGCGAAGCAGTTCAAGAGTTTCTTTATCCTTGGGAGTCAGCATATGTGCAGGATAGTAGGAACCAAACTTGGTTTCTGTATTCACTGGTACCAGCTGGTAATTTGCCAAGTGTAGCTGACCGCCATAGTATTCAAAATCGGCGCGACCAACGAACTTGCCCCACTCGTAGGCTTGCATGATCCAAGTGCCATTTTGACGATCCGGCTTACAGGGCTCGTCTCGCCCATAATCTTCTACGTACTCGCCTGTGTCACCTTCCATACAAACAGGTAACTGTGAATGTCCACCAATGATAGCCTGGATCTGGCCAGGCTTTAGGCTCTTAGCAAGTGCAACATCGCCGGGCGCATTACTACCATGTCGACCATTTTCATAGTGCCCCATATGAGTAAGACCGAAAACAAGATCCGGTTGATGCTTCTCTTTAAGCTCAGCTAAAATTTCTTTCGCCTCAGCCTGAGGAGAAGTAAATTTAAAATCTTCAACGAACTCAGGGTTACCAATCTCTGCCGTATGCTCAGTCGTCAAGCCAACGACAGCCAGCTTCAAGCCTTGAACCTCAAATAGCTTGTAAGGCTCAAAGTAGCGTTGCCACTCCCCATCGACCTGACGATAGATATTGGCCGATAACCAAGGAAATTTTGACCAACTTCTCTGCTTATCCATCACAGTTGATGGATTATCAAACTCATGGTTACCCACGGCCATGGCATCATAACCAAGATGGTTCATGCCGATAAAATCAGGCTCAGCATCTTGAAGATCGGACTCTGGCACACCAGTATTAATGTCACCGCCAGAGAGCAGTATTGTCTCTCCACCTTGTGCGGCGACCTCTTTACGAATTTGATCAAGTATGGTTTTTCGTGCCGCCATACCATACTCACCTCTGGAGCCATGCCAAAAACGGCCGTGGTGATCATTGGTATGCAGCAAGGTAAAGCGCTTACAGTCGTCACCTGCGGCTTGGCAGGCAGCCGATGCGGTTGTCTTCGGCGGTTTTTCAACCTTTTCCTTACCACAGCCGCTCAATGCTAACGAAAAAGCAATCGCGGTGCCCGCGAGCACTAGGCTAGAGGGACGGAGTGAAGTATTCATAATAATCCTGCAATATTATTCAGATAAGCGTTGCCACCAGCCCTGAGAGTTATGTGTCGACATAGAAAACTAAGCGCACAATGCGAGATGTAGACAACGTCTGTACAGTTAAAAAAAGCAGCATCCAGAGCGATCCCGGTGCTGCTTTTTAAGGCTTAGCTGATGATTAGCCTTGGCGGCGACGCCACCACATTACAGGTAGCAACAGCATCACAAAACCACCTAAACTACCGGCACCATCTGGCTTAGTCCAACCAGGCTCTTCGGTGTTCTTGACCTCGATGCTAACAGACTCACTGAAGCTTTCTTCATCAACAGTTACTGTCAACTCGAACACAAGAGATTGGTCAATATTGACCTCTGGAGATGTCACATCAAGTGTCAGACCGGTCGCGGTAAACTCTGCCGCATTTCCAGATACCTGCTTCCAGCTGTAGCTAGCGCCTTCTGGTGCGTCAGCAACAACGGCAGTAATAGAGGTCTTTTCACCTTCAGTCACTGCCTTAGTACCTGTAAATTCAACCGTCAGACTCAAAGGCACATTGATCACGTTCAGACTCACCGCTTTGGTTGTTTCCAAAGTACCGTCGCTGATGGTCAGCGTAAAGTTCAAGGTGTCGTTGGCTTTAACCATTGGCGCAGTCAGAGACAATACCGCCTGCTCGCCAACAACTGTCTTCTCTTCACCAACAACTTGCTCCCACTTATAAGTCAGGGCAACGCCTTCACCAGCAGTAATTGCTGAGGCATCTAGGGTGTATGCAGCCCCTTCCGTGACGCTCTCAGGTGCAACTATGTCACCTTCGACGACCAAACCTGGGTTTGGATCGTCACCACAGGCGGCGCCATACACTTCCTGTACTAACTCAGGACGGTCAATGAAGGGATTACGGTTACCTTGGTATTTATATACCTGGTTGTTACGGTTCTGCTCGTAGCTATCAACAGGGTCTAACTTGTTCCACGCATACAGAGTACAAAGCGTACCGATCATAGGTGCGTCATCTTCTGCGGTAGTCGTTAAACGATCAACGGCAACGAGATCAGGCATGTTAGTCGTAGCTGTATCGGCTCCTTGGTAGCGTGTATCCATATACATGATCATACGAGCGACATCGCCTTTCACTTGATCGCGAGGCTCCCAGCAGTCGATAGCCAAGTCCAGATAGTTACCGGTACCAACACCATTAAACTGTACTTCTTGACCTGTATCTTTACAGGCACCAAAGTCATTATTGCTTCGCGCCGTATTGATGCCAGGATCTGAAGGACGTAGGTGATGGGCATCGGTATATCCCCACTGAGATTCGCTTGGGAAGCCATGGCTCTTAGCCCAAACGTGCTCACGGTTCCACTTGCCTACACCACTACCACTGGTCTGGTTGTCGTACTTAGAAATCGAGGCACCAGTATAGATCTCAATAACATTCTTATCGTTAGCAGGATCTTGGTCAGCGTAGGTCAACGCACTCCAAACCTGCTTATAGGTCAATTGCTTATGATCTTTTGCAATGATAACTGATAGTGCGTTTTTAAGCTCTTCTGCAGTCTTAAACTCACCACTCAGTACCTCTGAGTAATAAATTTCACCATTGAATGTAGTTGGATCGGCAACAGGAGTCAGCGTCTCACAACCAGTACAAGGCCCGGTTTCTGGCTCTGGTTCTGGAGGCGTTACTGAACCATCGCAAGCACCTTCACCGGCACAACCCAAACCATCAGAGGTATCGATATCAAATACCGCCCACTGATTGTTGGCACCTGGGAAATCTGCTTCGGCCACAGTGTCACCAGCGGTGACGCTAGCTTTACGACGCAGTGTCTTATTCGCAGTAGAGAAGTTGGCGTCGTTTGGATCGGTCCAGGCAGAACCAGGATCTTCACCGCGCTTACCGAAACGATCGATAACGACATCGTCTTTGGTTAGAACCAGGGCATCGTCACCGTTGAAGTAAGTGACGGTAGATGCACTGCCCACTTTAAATGCATCGGCTGCACCAGAGTTATGAAATACAAGGCTCTTACCTGGCTCCAACGTACCTGTAAGCGTCTCGGTATTCCCCGGATCTGTGCTTCCGTTGCCAAACAGCGTCAGCTTATAAACGTTGGCATCAAGATCGATAGCGCTGCCACCAACGTTGGAAATCTCAATAGCTTTATTGTTGCTACTACCTTCAATATATTCGGTAATCAAGAGTACGCCAGGCGTCGCTTCAGCTCCACAAGCACCTTCACCAGGACAGCCAAGGCCGTCAGATGTATCTTGGTCGAAGACCAGCCACTGGTTATCAGTACCAGGGAAATCAGCCTCGGCAACGGTATCACCTGTGGTAACACTGGCTTTACGACGCAGTGTCTTATTCGCAGTAGAGAAGTTGGCGTCATTTGGATCGGTCCAGGCAGAACCCGGATCTTCACCGCGCTTACCAAAACGATCAATTACCGCATCATCTTTGGTCAGTACCAGGGCATCATCGCCATTGAAATAAGTGACAGTAGATGCACTACCCACTTTAAACGCATCGATTGCACCAGAGTTATGGAAAACAATGCTCTTACCTGGCTCCAGTGTACCAGTCAGCGTCTCGGTATTACCTGGGTTAGTGCTTCCGTTGCCAAACAGCGTCAGCTTGTAAACATTGGCATCGAGATCGATGGCACTGCTACCGACGTTGGAAATTTCAACCGCTTTATTGTTACTGCTGCCTTCAATGTACTCAGTAATAACAAGATTGGCACTGGCGCCTGTAGAGAGCGTGCCCAAAACCATAGCAGTAGCCGCAGCAACTGCATTCCTTTTAATTCTCATAATCGTATCTCTATCTGAATCTCTGATGGGAAGTGCACTGCCCTAAGGCAGGCACTTCATTATCTAGATCAACGCTTATTTGCGAAGACGACGGCGTATAGCGGCTAAACCAAACAGGGATAGCAAGCTGATAAAGCCAGTGCTACCAGCCTTACCATTACCGCCTGTGTGATCGGTTTCCTCTTCGACGATATCAGCGATCAAGGCGTCACGGTTAGATACCTTGGCTCGGAAAGTCTTTTTAGATCCTTCCACAAGCTTATCGTTACGCAGCAGGCTGACGCTCACGTCGTAATGAGCTGATGGTGCACCGAAGACCTCGAAGTTCACCAAAGCTGTCTCGTCATTAGAGATAACCACATTAGGCAGTACCATTTGAGTCAAATCTAGACGCTGTTCATCATCCCTAGGGCTCATGCTGATCACAGCAACATCACCAACCTGAACAGAAACATCTGCAGGGATCTGGTAAGGAACCTTGATAAGCTTTCTCAGTTTTGGCAGATATAGCGGTACGTCAGCATCCGCATCACCAGGCTTATAGCTAAGGGTGATCAGTGCTGGATCGTGATCCGATGCGCGATAGATGTTTGGCTTGTAGAACTTGTGGGTACCAGTACCGTCAATGCTACCTTTAAAAGCGTTTTGGTAGTCGTACAGACTTGTCTCAGCTGCGTTCACGTGCCAGTCAGTGGCGTCAATCACACGATCTTTTAGAGATGGTGAGATCAAGATATGGTCAAGTGAACCGATCTCGTCACTGAAAGAGTAACTCCAAGGCGTCTTGCCCTTCTCTTTAAACTTCTCACCAACGATATCTATGTAACCATAAGTCTTAGTGATGGTGACTGGAGAGCCATCTTCATTAAACTGAGGCTTAGGCCCAAGGAAAGTATGACTAGCGGTTACGATAGTCTTATTACGTGGGTTCTCAGTAAGAACGAGTACAGGATCTTCTTTACCATAGGAGTTTAAATCGCCAAGGATAATCTTATCCCCTGGAATATCCTCCATCTCTTCACCTAAGTGCACTGCACCCGCGACACGGAACTCAGCACAAGAGCCTTGGTAATCCAGATCCGGGGCTTCACGGTTGTTCCAAGTCGTGGCGTTACCAAACTCAACACCTTGCCACTCTTCCCAGCAAGTAGAGCCTTTTGACTTAAAGTGGTTGACTGATAGCGTCAAGCGCTTGCCTGTTTGGTTAACCACAAAGGTTACGACCAAGGCATCACGATGGTAATTCTGACCGTTTTCAAGAATTTCCTCGTACTGATCTTTAATCACTTCACCAAAATCGTTAACTATTGTTGGCGCTTTCTGCTGAGGCATTGGAATAACGCGAGTACGCTCAATGCTGAGCTTACTTGGACGATATATGATACCGGTAGCAATGGCGTCAGAACCAATGGCATCCAGGTTATCCAACATTTGGTTGCCGTTATTGTCAAAACCAACAAACACATAACGGTTCTCTGTGGAGTTAGGGCCACTATAATCTTGAGCGCGCTCTTCCACATACTCGATATTGACCTGATTTACGATCTCAGCGATAGCACTCGCATCGCCAAAGCCGTTGTTTTCAATCTCCATCAGGGCCATTACATCGGCATCCTGAGCACGGATAATTTCTACCAGCTTAGCTCTCTGATTAATGTACTCATCATAACTCTCTGCGCCTCGGCTTTGACCATAGTTGTTATTGTCACCGCCGAAAGGAGAGTTGAAGAAGTTAAACAAGTTCTGACTGGCAACGCGGATAGCAAACTCATCTTTTGCCACGTTTTCTTTCAGATCAGGCTTAGTCGTACGCGGTAGGTTGTGAATAAAGTTATCACTGGTCAACTGGTTAGTAATCGTCAGGCTGTAGTCCTGATCGAACTTGTCAGTGCCTGGGATCAACTCAGTTTCATATTGACTGATCACACCCTGGGCGTTAACCAGACTATCGTCGATACGGATATAGTTGGTGTGTGGGTCGCTGTTAAAACCAGCGTAGTAAGGTATATCGGTACCATTTGACTTAGTCGAGCTCTCAATCACTAAACGATAGTCATTGTTTTGCTCATAGGCCGCCTTAGACTCAGGACTTCCTGCAACATGAAGGTGGTTAGGCTGCAAGTTAGGACGCTTATAGGCCGCTACCATGTTGTTGCGGTTATGACCTTTGCTGCTTATGAGATAGTTGTAGCTGAAGCTGCGAGTAATACGCATATCTTGGTTGCCTTCAGTCTGAGGATCCAGATCTGTAGGCAGGTTAACCAACATACCTTCATAACGCTCTAATGTCTTATCGAAAGAGCCGTTGTCGGTGCTAATAACCTCAATATCGGTAGGCTGAGTTGGAATATTTGTATCGGTAACATTCCAGCTAAATGCCGTATCAGCCGATAGCTGAGTCTGACCTTCATATTCAGCAACTTTACTGCCGATACAAACGGTTTGGCCAACCTTCAGTTCTCCCGCAGCGCTAGAGCGAACAAAGATACCATCTGATGTCTCTGGATTGTCGTCAGAAACGATATTGCGAAGATAGAAACCCTCATTAGGGATAGATACCTTAGCTGAGATAATACCTTCTACGGCAACTTTCTCGGCAGATTCAGTTTCACCATCAGCAATTAGAGGCGATTTGAAGCCTGTACCCTGAACTTCGCTTGGAGACTTGATTTCACTCTTATCTGTTGGGCAAGTGAAGATATCCATGATGTCTTCAGCATCAGCATCAGGTAGCTCTGATTTACCTAAATCATCAAATCTAATTGGCAAGATGTTTTGCCACTTAGTCGCATCAAAGGTACCAGATTGAGCGGGGTAGCTGCCGTCAGCAGCTTTTTTACGACGTAAAGTGGTGTTTGGCGCCCACTTGCTGGTGTCGTTAACTAACCCAACGCGATCGATAACTGTGTCTCCATTTTTCAGGAAGAATCCGTCATCACTGGTCATATAAAGGTTGTTATACTTGTTGCTGCTATCATAAGTAGACACAACAACCTTGCCACCTTGAGCCTCAATAGCATCACGAAATTCTTGAGTGGCGCGACTGTTAACAATCACCATAGACTCGCCAGCAGCAAGTGTATGACCGCTTAATAGCGGCTTAACTTCGGCACTCAATAATTCGTTATCATACTTACCGCTTGAACGTTGGTACGCAGTGATCTCATCGGTAAAGGTAAAATCTTCAGAACCTGTATTGGTGATCTCTACTGCACCTACGGTGGCATCAGAACTTTGGGTCATTTCGGTGATCAGCAGGTCTTCAACGCCAGCGAAGGCTCCCATGCTGATAGTGCTGGCAATGGCCAGCGAGAGGAAACTTTTCTTCATAGTAAACTCTATAAAAGTTGGATTCATTTCAGACTAGAAATACATACGCGCATATGCGTAGCCAGCTTCAGGGGCTTCGCCTACCCTACCTTCTAAAGACAGTACGATGTCGCGAGCAGGACGATAGTTAAAACCTAAACTAGCCCAGCGACGCTCTTTGCCGTACTCAGGAGGCAGCTTAGAGTAGTCATAGTTCGGACCAATCAGATCCCAACCTTCATACTCTTCATGGTTTACAGAGCTGATGATTTCCCAATGTTCATTCAGATCATACTTGGCACTTAACGTAGCCCCTTTGTTACGGAAGGTCTGATAATCTAGGTATACATCACCGCTCTTACGTGTAGATAAGTCTTCATCTTCTATAAAGCCATTGAATCCAATAGAAAAGTCTGATGTCAGTTTCAGGCGAGCCCCTAATCCAATCAGTTCCTGCTTACCATATTTACTGATGCCGTCTGAACCGCCACGCGTTTCTAAACCCACAACGACAGAAACAAAGTCAGACATCCATCCGACATATCCATTGACTATGTCACCTTGTAGTGCACCGCTCTTGTGCTTACCATCATATGAGTAAGAAACACCAACGATGAAATTTTCAAAATCTGCTTGATACTTAACGGTGTTTTCTTGATCGCCCGCTTCACCCGTTTCAACTGACTTGTTGAAGGTAAAATCACCAAAATGGTCATAGTCATCGAATGCAGTATCGGTCAAGCCGAGCTCGATCCACTGTTGATCGGTTAATAGGTAACCGACGTACAATTTGTCGATAGCCAGTTCAAACTCACCATCTCCACCAAGCCAGTTACGACGTTGGTAATCGAGCTCTAAGCGATAAGTGAATCGCTGACGTTGCCCCTCAACTCCCATTGTTGCAAAGCTATCGTCTACATAGCCCTTGGTATCGTAAAACTCATCGTGGTTATAAGCTGGATGAGTATCGAAATGCCCACCTACCCCAACTTCGCCATATAAACGAACATGGTCACCTTGACTGTCACCATCAAGCATTACTGCGCTCGCCGAACCCGCACTAAGCAAAGCGGCGATAGCAATTGCAATTGTTGATTTATTTAACATTGCCGTTACTTCCGATTAGTAAATTGTCAGCCTTTAACTAAAGGCCGATCTCAAACTGAAAAATATTGATTAGTAAAACCTTAAACTGCTGGCTGGTCAGGTAAGCGGAAAATTCAATGGCGAGATCGCCGATAGCTTTATCACATACTTCATACATCAACCCCATTCTTATAATGATCGCGCCAATTTTGTTAACGCGTGCGGCGAGATTGTTACAGAACCGTCACCGCCAATATGTGATCCATATCACATTCCTAAATAGCGAACATTATGTTTATTAAATGCGGTTAATATATATACAGCAAGCTTATTTCATATTAGTAACTTATAATTAACTTGTTGGTTTACAGGAAAATCTAGTCAAACATCAGATATTCATTCACTCAATATTTGAATAATTTATTTAAAACAATAGTTAAAGGCATACTTTTAAACACGCTTAACAAGTCTGAATAAGAGCAAATACTCAACAAAATTTAAAACCGTGGTTTTAAATAGTGAATAAATAAGCAAGATGAAGGGCAAAAAACAAAATATTGAAAATGTGATAAGACGCAAGCCGAGTCCGGCCAATCTTGAATGTTTTCTGAAGAAAAACCTATTTCGTGCTCACCAAGCAGTTAATTCGGCTTAATGAACACAAAAATGGATTAACAAAACTCGAAGTGACAGGCGTTTGCCTGGGACCAGCGCAGCAGCTCGACCCGATTACGAGACTGAGTCTTGCGGAAGATTGAGGAGATATGGGCCTTGACCGTGTGCTCGCTGATGCAGAGGCGATCGGCGATCTCCTTGTTGCGGGCACCGCTGGAAACCAACTGTATGATGGTACGCTCACGAGTGGTGAGCTTTTGCAGCATGGCGACCATATCCTGGGTCAGCTCTACGCCACTGTCCTGACGGCTCACCAGCTGACGAAACACCTTAGAGATCAAAGGTCTGTCATACCACAGCTCATCGTTGACCATCTTACGCAATCCGGTCAGCGAGAGATCCATACGCTGATCGGAAAACAGCAGGCCGCGTACCCCGAGCAGCAGGGCAGATTCCGGCTCCAGGCTACCGCGTTCGACCTGATACAGGGCGATGGGCACATGGGGTAATAGACGCGCGACGATCAAGGGCACGCCCTTGCTATCCAGCGCCGCGCCCTTCTGGGCAATGAGGTAGAAACTATTACGATCCCGCTCCGGATCCAGGTCGCTGACCTGACGGGCGATACGTGTCTTTAAGCCGATCGATTCGGCCAGAACGGCCAGATGGCAAGGTGTTGAATCTTGGTGCAAAAAAACCAGTTCATCAATTTTACTCATACGCTTCTCTCCCTGAAAAGCATCTCAATGCAGTTAACCATATGTGAGTAAGCTATCCCTGTTATTGATCTTTATGAACTTCATTCCTCCTAGTCATAGATACCACTCAATTTATCCATTTATGACTAGTAAAAAAGTATGTCAGCTATATTAACTAACTCTAGTGAGAATAGTTATCACTATTAGTTATATAAAGCTAACTCATCACATCATTAGCATATAATAATGCTTCTGATGTGATAGGCAAGCTACAGATTATTATTGCTTTTTCAGTTTAAGCAGCAGTCTGTCATGCCAGCGCGAAAGCAGTATCACGCTCGCCAGGGCACCGATAAGTGCCATCCCCATGTCAGACTGGGTGTCCCATACATAACCCTGGGTGCCCAGGAATGCCTCGGCATCTTCACCCGTCGCCAACGCGACCCACCACTCGATCAACTCATAAAACGCCGACAGCGCCAGGGCGAAACAGCAGACCAGGAAATTGCACCAGGCGCCTTGTTTCACCACCTCGAGCCGCAGAAACACCTCCCTTGCCAGCAACGCGGGAATAAAGCCCTGGGCGAAATGGCCCACCTTGTCATAGTTGTTGCGCTCGCTGCCCATCCAGTCGGCTATGGTGTCGAACAGCGGCACCTCGGCATAGGTGTAGTGCCCCCCCACCATGAGAATGATGGCATGGATCAAGATAAGGCCATAGGCCAGAGAGGTGAGCGGAAACTTTTTGCGGGTCGCAAAGAGGATAGGCAGGGCGATCAGCGCGGGGACAACCTCTAAAAACCAGGTAAAGCTATCTTTTGGTTCTATCCCTGACCAGATCAGCACGGCGAAGAAAATTGTGAGCCACACGGTGCTTTTATTCAAAATAAGAACTCCTTAGATGATATTGTTTTAATATCAGAATAATAACTTTAGCCATCTAGCCCTCCACACTGACCAAAAAAGGTGCTATTTTGTGGAGGCATTGACAGGCAACAGATAAAAAT
Organism: Shewanella sp. KCT; assembly: GCF_007636505.1. Lineage (NCBI taxonomy): Bacteria > Pseudomonadati > Pseudomonadota > Gammaproteobacteria > Alteromonadales > Shewanellaceae > Shewanella > Shewanella sp. KCT. The sequence goes on along the minus strand of NZ_LVDJ01000022.1, from coordinate 25,810 downwards.
CACCACAAGAACAGGGCTTGTAGACCTTTCTGGGCGCATTTTTACCAAGGTTTAAAGGGCTTTGCGCTAAAACGCTTGCTCTGTGTAGTCATTCTACACAAGTCAGCCGGAAACCGTACAGCATCCAAAATAACCTTGCCCGACTGGGCTCAGCGTCCTGCCATCCTTAGAAGCTCATCGTCTCTGGCCTCAGGCCAATAGCGAGACGACGAAGATTCATTGGTATCAGGCCACAGAGCGAAAGCCGAGTAAAAATTGTCCCCGAGAGCGATACTCACCTAGCAACAATTGAGCAAGAGGGTACCTAAATCATGGCGAAACATTCGCTGGACAAGGATAAGATCAAGATCCTGCTGTTGGAAGGCGTCCACCAATCTGCGGTAGATGTATTCAAGCGTGCAGGTTACAACAACATCGAATATCACAAGGCATCACTGGGGGAAGAGGAGCTGTTAGCCTCGATTAAAGATGCTCACTTCGTTGGCATCCGATCCCGTACCCAACTCACCAAGGCCGTGCTGGACAAGGCTGAAAAGCTGGTCAGCATAGGTTGCTTCTGTATCGGCACCAACCAGGTCGATCTCGCCGCCGCCGAAAAACTGGGTATTCCGGTCTTCAACGCGCCGTTTTCCAATACCCGCTCCGTCGCCGAGCTGGTACTGGGTGAGATCATCATGTTGCTGCGTGGTATTCCACAGCGCAACGCCCTGGCCCACCGTGGTGGCTGGCTCAAGAGCGCTAATGGCAGCTTCGAGGCCCGCGGCAAGACCCTTGGGGTGATTGGCTATGGCCACATTGGTACTCAGCTGGGGATCCTGGCCGAGACCTTAGGCATGCGCGTCATCTTCTTCGATATCGAAGACAAGCTACCTCTGGGTAATGCCCAGCAGATCCACTCGCTGGAGCAGTTGCTGTCCCTCGCCGACGTGGTGAGTCTGCACGTGCCAGAGACGCCGCAGACCAAGAACATGATTGGCAGCAAAGAGCTGGCGGCCATGCGTCAGGGCAGCATTCTGATCAACGCGTCACGCGGCACTGTGGTAGATATCGATGCCCTGGCCGAGGCGATCCGCGGCGATCATATCGTCGGCGCCGCCATCGACGTCTTCCCGGTCGAGCCTAAGTCGAACGACGACGAGTTTGTCAGCCCACTGCGCGGCTTGGATAACGTCCTGCTGACCCCACACGTGGGCGGTAGCACCCAGGAAGCCCAAGAAAACATCGGTATAGAGGTGGCAGGCAAGCTGGCGAAATACTCAGACAACGGCTCGACCATGACGGCCGTCAACTTCCCTGAGGTATCGCTGGCGCAGCATAAAGACACCTCGCGTCTGCTGCATATTCACCACAACCGTCCGGGTATTCTGATCAAGATTAACCAGGCCTTCGCCGAGAAAGGGATCAACATCGCCGCCCAATACCTGCAAACCACCGCAGAGATTGGTTACGTGGTAATGGAGGTCAACTCAGATCAGGCCGATGAGGCGCTGGAAGAGATGAAGGCGATCGACGGTACCATCAGGACCCGCCTGCTGCACTAAGACGGCCCCGTCTTTGGAAATAAGCTTCGCGAAAAAAGGCATCACTCTGTGGTGCCTTTTTCTTTAACAGCGCTTTATTTCACGATTCAGTCTCTCGACCACTCGGCAGAATCTGGCACCTCAAGCAATACATAGGATATGATGCGCGCAGTCGGCGGCCCTACAACTTGGGCTCATCTTGGACTCATAAAGGGAAATCGAGCGATCATGGATAAGCAACGCGTGTTAGTCTCACTGGTGATCACGGCGCTGATACTGTTTGGGGCGGCGCTCGCTATCCGCGGCGGACTTAACAGCTACCAGAGCCTGCTCAGCTACGGCTGGCAGGAGACTCAGGCCAAGGTGCTGACCAATCATATCGGCCGGTTTCGCCCCAGCGGCGCCCGTCACGGCACCGACTTCTACCTGGCCCAAGTCAGCTATGAATATACCTGGCAGGGGATAAAACACCGTGGCGAGTTACTCTATCCAGATTACAGCGGCGATCGCACCCGGGAAGACGCCGAGGTGCGTCTGGCGCCCTATGGCATCGGCCCGCGGGTCCCCGTGTATCTCGACCCGGACGATCCACGCCAGTCGCGACTGATTAGGGGCGTTCAGCTCGAGCAGCTTGGCGATATTATCCTTGGGCTGGCGATTGTCCTATTTGGCCTGTGGAGCCTGAGAAGCTCGCGGCGCCGCTAATCGCGAATCAGTCTGGCGTGCCATACCAAAAGCGTTTAGGGATCATAATTTTAAAGATTGGCCTTAATCATTTGAAAGATTCATCCTCTGGCCCCTTTAAATTTTTCCCCGCGCCCCTATATTGATGATAATGAGCCCTTAACCGGCCAACCCCAAATCTGCCCATTCGCCCAGGAACATGATATGACGCTTACCGTTTCTCAACCTCAGTGGCCCCTCAATGAGGCGCAACCCGCCATCGTTTTCAGCCAACTCTCCCATCTCGGCCTTATCTCTGTAACCGGCGAGCAGGCACGGACTTTCATCCACGGTCAGGTGACCACAGATATCACCTCTCTTGAGGCCGATCAGTGGCGCTGGGGCGCCCACTGCGATCCTAAGGGCAAGATGCTGGCAAGCTTCAGAGCCTTCGCCCATCAAGATGCCCTGCTGATGATGATGCCAAGAGAGACGCTGGCGCTGGATCTGCCGCAGCTGCAGAAATATGCCGTGTTCAGCAAGGCAGAACTGGTCGATGCCAGCGACGACTGGTGTCTAATAGGCGTCAGCGGCGAGCAGGCCCCTGCCTGGATAGCCCAAGCCTTTGGTGAAAGCACAGCCGAGCTCACCGAGATCCCAGGCGGCGTCATCCTAAGAGACGGCGAGCGCTATATCATTGCCGTCAAGCGCGATACGCAGGCCGATCTGCTAGCCAAGATTGACCAGCCCATCTACGACTTCAGCGCCTGGCAGGCAGTAGAGATCGCCGCCGGTCTGCCCAACCTCTATGCCCGTCATCAGAGCCAGTTTGTGCCACAGATGTGCAACGTCCAGGCGGTCGATGGCATCAGCTTCACCAAGGGCTGCTACATGGGTCAGGAAACCGTGGCCCGCATGAAGTATCGCGGCGGCAACAAGCGTGCCCTCTATATCGTCCAAGGCTCGGCCAGTGTGGCGATAGATGACGACAGCCAGCTCGAGATGAAACTGGAAGATGATGAAGGTTATCGCCGCGCCGGCACCATTATAGAAGCCGTGCAGCGTGACGGTCAGCTGCTGCTGAGCGCCGTATTGCCCAACGATACGCCGTTAACGGCTCAGCTGAGAGTGGCGGGCGATGAGGCATCGGTTCTCACCCTAGCACCACTGCCCTACTCTCTTGATGAAGAGTAAGCTCAGATTTAACGAAGAAAGGCGCCAATGGCGCCTTTCTTAATGCACGGCTCTATATTCAAGGCACTGTACCTAATGCTTAGTGCCTAATGCTCAGTGCCGACTGCTCACTGCATAGTGCTTGAACATATCGCTTACTCCTTGTCCTGATGGCTGTCGCGGATCTTCACCGCCTCATCGACAATCGCCTTGAAATGGCTTACCAGCTCGGGGTCGAAATGCTTACCCGCCTCGCGATCGATCAACGCCAGGGTATCCTCCACGCTCCAGGCCTGTTTATAGGGACGAATCGAGGTCAGGGCATCGAATACATCGGCAATGGCCACTATGCGCCCCTCGATGGGGATCTCCTCGCCGCTCAGCCCCTTAGGATAGCCCGAGCCATCCCACTTCTCGTGGTGGGTCAGGGCGATGCGCCGCGCCATCTCCAGCATGGGATCCGGATGTTCACCGATGATCTCGGCGCCTATCTCGGCGTGACGCTGCATCTCTCGCCACTCCTCATCGTCTAACTTGGCGGGCTTCTTCAAAATAGCGTCCGGCGTGCCTATCTTGCCGATGTCGTGCATGGGCGAGGCGTTATAGATAAGCTCACAGAAATGTTCCGACATCCCGGCCTCGCGGGCCAGCAGACGGGCGTAGTGGCTCATGCGGATAACATGCATCCCGGTCTCGTTGTCTTTATACTCGGCGGCGCGGCCCAGGCGGCGAATGATCTCGAGCCGGGTCACCTCTAGCTCACGGGTCCTGGCCTTCACCTCCTGCTCCAGCAGGCGTTTCTGATCATACAGCGACAGATGAGTCTTCACCCTCGCCTTAACCACGGGGGCACTGACCGGCTTGGTGATATAGTCCACCGCCCCCAACTCGAACCCTTGGGTCTCGTCGGCCACGTCGGTCAGGGCGGTAACGAATATCACCGGAATGTGCGCCGTCAAAGGCTCTTGCTTGAGCCGCTTACATACCTCATAGCCATTCATGCCCGGCATCATCACGTCGAGCAAGATGATGTCAGGCGCGCTCTTGCCTGCGATCGCCAGTGCCTTAGGCCCGTCGATCGCCACCTTCACCTTATACTCATCCCCAAGAATACCCACTAAGATATCAATATTCTCCGGGGTATCGTCCACAACCAATACCGTAGCTTTCTCCATCAATCCCTTCTCCAGTTGCACCCTGTGATACTCAGCTGTTTGAGTATAGTTCCTTCACGCCTAAGGCCCCGCAGCCTTTCGAAGCGGCGCGCGGCCAAATCTTGCTATCCTTCTTTGTCATACGCCCCAAGCGACCATCACGATCAGCCAGCTCACTCACACTTAGCCACGGCGAAAAGCCTAGCCATGCGTAAAGCCTAGTTAAAGATCTCCTCCACCAGCTCGATTGCCTCGTCAAACTGATAGGCGTTCACCATGTTGAGCACGGGCGCGATCTTATTAGCCAGTGACTTAGGTAGACGATCGCGGATCGCCTGTAGCTTCTCCACAGCCTCGGCGTCCGCCTCCTCCAGCATCTTGAGCAGCTCCTTGATGGCGGCGTCCAGCTCCTGGGCCGACATGGGAGGCGCATCGGCAGTCGCCCCGGCCTCGGCGCCATCTTCTTGCGGCAGCGTCTCGGCCCCGGTCTGACTGAGCCAGTCACCTATGGTGGTGCACAGGCTATCTAACAGCTCGCCCATCTGAGTCAGCGCCTCAGTTACATCGGCCTCGATCGAATCGCTGAGTGCCTGCTCCACCTGCTTGGCCAAGGTCACCAGCTCGGGGCAGCAGAGGTTACCGGCCACCCCTTTGAGGGTGTGGGCATAACGCACCGCCTCCTCCTGCTTACCCTCACGCTGTGCGGTGGCGATAAGCTCCGCGCAGCGGGACTGACCCGTATAGAAACGCTCGAATATCCGCCGGTAGAGACGCGCCGAGTTCTGCACCAGCTGCAGCCCCTTGTCGATGTCCAGCGCCGGATGTTGGGGCCAATAGGCATCCTGACTGTGCCGATGCGTCTGCTCAGCGCTGGTCTCCTCAATCACCTGGCTGTCATCCCCCAGATATTCCAGCAGCGTCTTGTAGAGCAGCGACACCTCGATAGGCTTGGCGATATGGTCGTTCATACCGGCGCGCAGGCACATCTCCTTATCCCCGGCCATGGCGTTGGCCGTCATGGCGATCACAGGTAAATCTGCCAACTCGGGACGCTTACGCAGCTCGGCCGTGGCTTGATAGCCATCCATTACCGGCATCTGACAATCCATCAGCACCAGATCGAAACTCTGCATGGCCAGCTTCTCCAGCGCCACCTGACCATTCTCGGCAATCGAAAGGATCACTCCCACCTGCTCGAGGAACTCGCTGGCCACCTCCTGGTTCATCTCGTTGTCTTCCACCAGCAGGATGCGCTTGCCCTTGAGCTGCGCCAGCAGGGCGGGACTTACCTCGCTGCCCTTGCGCCGCACCGGCATGGCACCCTGCTTACCCAAAGCCGACATGATGCCGTCCAGCAGGCGCGAGGCGCTGATCGGCTTAGTGATATAACCCGAGATCCCCGCCTGCTCGGCCTTGTCGATAAAATCACCGTCGGCATGGGCCGAGACGATCAGTGTCTTGGGCGGGTTAGCGCGCTCGCTCAGCAGTCGCCGCGCCGTCTCTAGGCCGTCCATCTCAGGCATGCGCCAATCGATCAGCGCCACCCCATAGTCGGTCTCCTGACAGCGACTCAGCGCCTCGGCGCCGCTGCGAACCGTATCGACGGTAAAGCCCATGCTTTCGAGAGTGCTGCGCAGAATATCCCGGGCGGTGGCGTTGTCGTCGGCCACCAGGATCCGCATTCCCTCTAGCTCGTGGGCTACCTTGATCAGCTGATTGTCGGCGACCTTGAAGCGCACGCTGAAGAAGAAGGTGCTGCCGTTGCCGAACTGGCTCTCGACACCGATCTCGCCGCCCATGAGTTCCACCAGCTGCTTGCAGATCGCCAGCCCAAGGCCGGTGCCGCCATACTTGCGGGTGGTGGAACTATCGGCCTGACTAAAGGACTGGAATAGCTTGCCACGCTGTTCCTCGGTGAGGCCTATGCCGTTGTCGCGCACGCTGAACTTGAGCAGTATCTCCTCATCCTCGCGCACCAGCTGACTGATCGACAGCATCACCTCGCCCTGCTCGGTAAACTTGATGGCGTTGTTCATCAAATTGATCAACACCTGACTGAGTCGCAGCGGATCTCCCACTAAGTGGCGGGGAATGTTAGGCGCCACGGCAAACAGCAGCTCGAGCTGCTTGTCGGCGGCCTTGACCGAAAACATGTCGCTGAGATCTTCCAGCATGGTATCGAGCTGGAAAGGCACCGCCTCGATATCCAGCTTGCCCGCCTCTATCTTGGAGAAGTCCAGGATGTCGTTGATGATCCCCAGCAGCGACTTGGAGGCGCGGTCAATCTTCTCCACATAGTTCTGCTGCTTCTTATCCAAATTGGTCTGTAGACACAGCTGCGACATGCCTATGATGGCGTTCATCGGAGTGCGGATCTCGTGGGACATGTTCGCCAGGAAATCGCTCTTGGCCTTGCTGGCGGCATCGGCTGCATCCTTGGCCAGGGTCAGCTCCTCGGAGAGCAGCTTGAGGGAGCTGATATCCGCCATGGAGAGCACGGCGGAGCGATATTCCCCCTGCCTGTCGGACAGGCCCGTCATGTTGACGTCCATCCATCTGGCCTCGCCAGCTTGATTGAGCAGGCGGATCTCCAACTTGACGCTGTCGGCGCCGTCGCTCATCAGGCGTTTAAAGCTGTTCTTGGCATCGAGCCCCTGCTCCGGATCCTGATAATCGAAGAAGAGACTGCCCTTAAGACGCTCTATGGGTAGCTGCAGGTATTGGCTAAACTGCTCGTTGCAATCTAAGATGACGCCGCGATCGTCGACATTGACTATGCCGATACCCGCGTTATCGAACAGGGCCCTGAAGTGCGCCTCACGCTTGGCCAGCTCCCTGTCCATCTGCTTGCGCTCGCTGATATCCATCAGGTAACCGTTCCAGACTATGCTGCCATCGTCCTGACGGTCGCCCCTGGCCCCCGCCTGTAGCCAGCGCTGCTCGCCCGTGGGGTGTTGGTAGCGAAACTCTTCGATCCACTTGAGCCCTGATGCACTCTCGCCGGAGAGGGCGCGAATGATGCGGGCGCGCTCCGACTCTATGATGCAGTCGGCCACCAGGTCGAAGTTGGCCAGCAGCTGATCCCGGTGGAAGCCCAGGGTGGTGATGCAGGCGCGGGAGAGGAAGGTGAAGTAGCGCTGATCGTTGGCTATCCAGCGCAGCTGATAGACTGTGTTGGGGATCGATTCAGTGATCGTCTCCAGCTGCTGCTGGGACTGAGCAATCTTCTCCTGGGCCAGCTTGCTCTGGGTGACATCCTGTATGCTGCCATCAAACCAGAGGGGGTTACCCTCATCGTCATAGCTGGCCTTGCCTTTCTCATGCACCCAGCGCAGGCTGCCATCCCGGTGCTGAATACGATATTGCACCTCGAAGCTCTGCTGCTCGGCGATCCCCTTGTTGATCGCCGTGTCGGTGGCTTCCCTGTCCGCCTCCAGGATCAGGCTGGCAAAGACCCGTTTCTTGTTCTCGATAAAGTCGGCGGCGGGATAGCCGGTGATCTCGGCGATGTTGTCGCTGACATACTCCATCACCCACTGCTCGCCCAATCGAGTGCGGTAGACGGCGCCGGGAATATTGCCCACCAGGCCACGGAAACGACTCTCGCTGTCCTTGATCCGCTTGGCGGTGGCCAGCTCTTCTGTCATGTCCCGTATCGAGGCCGCCACCTGCCGCAGACCGTCGCTGTCAGCGGGTAGCAGCCCCAGGCTGATCTCCACCGGAAACAGGCTGCCGTCGGCCTTCTTGGCCTTGAGCGTCTTACCCAGCCCCAGGCCCATGCGACGATCCACCCCTTCGCCGATAAACTTGGCTCTTAGGGCCTCATGATGCTTGACGCTATCGGGCACCAGCTGGTCGACATTCAGCGCCAGCATCTGCTGGGCATCAAAACCAAACAACTGCTGGCAGCGACTGTTGCTGAAAACGACACTGCCCTGCTCGTCGACGATCAACATAGCCTCGGGGGCCGATTCCAACACGGCGTTGGACCAGGCCGCCGCCGAGAACTGTTCGGTCACATCGTTAAACAGCATCTCGATGGAGAGCAGCTCGCCGTTGTCCGACAACAGCGGCTGCATGAAGAGATCCAGGCGGCGCACGCTACCGTTAGCGGCGATCATCTCCACCTGATGGGGCGGCACGCTATTGCCTTGCAGGGCACTGTCCATGTACTCCCAGTTCGCCTCGTTGATAGGGTTGTCGGAGAACATCCGCTGATATTTACGCTTGAGCAGATCCGGGCTGACCCCCAGCACCTTCTCGACACCCGCAGAGACCTGGGCGATCTGCCCATCGGGCTCCAGCGAGCAGTAGAAGGACTTGTCACTCATGCCATCGATCAGCTTGGCAAAACGGTTGCCGCGTGAATCCAGCAGCGCCTGCTCCCGCTGGGCCAGCACCTCGGCCAGCTCGTTAAACTTATCCGTTAGGGTCTCCACCTCGGCCACCGCGCCCCGGGTGCCTTCGATATGTTTGGTCTTACCGGCGCCGAAGGCCACTATGCCGGCGGCCAGACGTTCGATGGGCAGTGACAGGCGTCTGGCGGTGAGATAACCCGTCAGATAAAGCACAGCGGAGATCAGCAGCAGGGTCAGCACCAGGGAGGAGAGCCCCATGTAGAGCTGGTGGGAGAGCTTGTCCTCCTGGGTCATGATCACCACCCGCCAGTTGAGCTTAGGCACCACGCCTACGCTGGCAAGATAGGCCTGACCGTCGGCGGCCAGCATGCGGCTGTTCCCGGATTTGGCCGACTGGAGCAGGGTGATGAAGTCGCCGTTGTCATTTGATGGGGCGAGCCACTTATCCGTGCCCTGGGACATCAGCAGCTGCGCATCCTTGTGGTAGATAAGCCGGCCCTTGTCATCCAACACCAGCATGCGATCGGCATCGATCCCCGCCATAGCTGGCAGGGCGTCCAGGGCCAGATCCACAGTCACCACGCCCCAATAGGGACTCGAGGGGCCGAAGGGCTGGGAGAAGGTGATCATCAAGATGTTACCGGCGCCCTCGTCGAAATAGGGTAGCGACCAGTAGCCCTGGGGCTTGTCTATCGCCTCGCTCCACCAGGCCCATTGGCCGTCGGTGTAGTCGTAGCTGTCGGCGCCGATATCCAGGAACTTCACGCCGTCCTGATCCCGGAAGACATAGGGGGCGTAGGGCCGTTGATTAGGTGTCAGGCTGGGGCGAAAGGCGATGGCGCTGGCATAGAAGTCGCTGTGGCGCTCCAGGCGCCGGGTCAGCAATGCCTTGAGCTCGCCATCTTGCTGGAGAAGCTGATCGCGACTCATCTGACCTAAGAGGTCGGCAAAGGTGCGGGTATCCTTCTCGGCGAAGGAGAGAAAATGATGCACCCGGCTGGCCACCATCTCGGCCTGCTTCTCGAGATCGCCATAGAGGTAGCTCTCTTCGGCCCGGTAGTTAAACCAGGCGATCAGGCTCAACACCATGGCCATGATGGCGATAAGGGGTAAGGCAATCTGTACGATTATCCGGCTACGAAAGGTACGAAGTCTGCTCATGTCCATATTCCACAGTGCAATCGGCTTAGCGGCGCGTAGGCCTGCCACGGCTCACCCACTCAGCGCCAGTTTCATAACTTGACTAAGTAACGGGTAAGCTCACCCACTCCCGTGTCTGTCTGGGGCCGTTTTCCGACACGAAAGACTCTGCTCTTCAAATAGTGAAAACTTGCTAACTTCATGATGAACCAGAAAAATACTTGCTCATTAAATCACCTTGCCGATCGACAATCAACCAGTTAGCGCGATCTTTACCTTTGGTCGAACACTCGATTAAACAGGTGAAAAATAAGCCGCTTTTCACCAGCCCCTGAGCCGCCATCTGAAAGTGAAAATTCAACGTCAGGCGCATGAGGTTTCACCACCATAGATCCTTTGCTCGAGGCGCTGCGTAAGTAATAAGTATAACCCTGTCTATTGGCTCTGGTTGGCGGTTGCAATCTGCTATCGATAGGGTTATCAATGAGTTTAATGGGCTATGGCTTCAATGGGCTATGGCTTTAATGGAAAGCCTGCCGCAAGCCAACTTCAGCGCTTGGGCGATCAAAGGATAAGGACAGGCAATGACGAGTGTCGCGACCCTGAGCGAGATCTCAAAGGGCTTTAACGACGGCGATAAATTTCACCTGGTGCTGGACAGGCTCGACCTAGAGCTCGCCCTCGGCGAAACGGTTGCCCTCACCGGCCCGAGCGGTAGCGGCAAGAGCACGCTACTCAATATCATCGCCGGATTCGAGCGCCCCAGCAGCGGTGCCCTCACTCTATTAACCCAAGATACCCGAACCTGGGACGACAGCCGCTGGAGCCAGTTCAGACATCATCAGCTGGGCGTCGTCTTCCAGCAATTTAACCTGCTCACCCCGCTCAATGTCGAAGACAACATCGCCTTTCCCCTGCACCTTCAGGGAGACGGCTGGAACGCCTGGTGCGATCATCTGGTCGACGCGCTCGGGCTAAGGCCCCTGCTCAAGCGCCATGTGGAGGCCCTGTCTGGCGGTCAACAGCAAAGGGTGGCCATCGCCCGGGCCCTGGCCCACAAGCCGGCATTATTGCTGGCGGACGAGCCCACGGGCAACCTGGATCAGACCACCAGCCTGGAGGTGATGGCGCTTATCTGCGCCCTGGCCGCCGAGCACGACACCAGTATCTTAATGGTGACCCACTCCATGGAGTGCGCCGCCTTCATGCAGCGCCGCTGGCACCTGGATCTTGGTCGGGTGCATGAGTAGCCTAGTTGTTAACAGTCAGGCCGACGACGGCGCGAAGGCGCTGCTGCGCGCCACCCGTCTCACCCTCAGGGTATTCGCCGCCCACTATAAGAAGGCGCCGCTGCAGGCCGGGGCGATACTGATCGGCATAGTGCTGGCGGTCACCCTGCTGACCGGCGTCAGGGCCACCAATGAGAGCGCCATCGACAGCTATGGCCAGGCCAGCGAGCTACTGAGCGGCCAGGCCAGCAATCTTGTCACCCCGCTGCCGGGCAAAGTTCTCTCTGAGAACCTCTATTTTGATCTCAGGGCCCAAGGGTTCCACCACAGCCTGGCGGTGCTTCAAGGCTCTGCCTTGGATAGCGCCCAGCATCGCTGGCAAGCCACAGGCAGCGATCTTATCGCCGCCCTCTCCGCCTTAGCGCCAAACAGTAAAAACAAACCGCAAACAGACGAGCCATCAGATAGCAAGATGCCCATGAGCGGCCCCCTGCCCCTGGCGGCCATGCTGGCGGGCGAGCCAATAGTGGTGATGAGTGAAACTAACGCCAAACGATTGCCAGAGCCCTGGCTTAGCCTCAATGACATGCGTCTGAAGGTGGTGGCGGTCGATGAGAGTTACCAGCTAGGCGATCGCCTGCTGATGGATATCTCCCTGGCCCAGCAGCTACTGGGCAAGCCGGGCGAGCTTAGCTATATCGCCCTGTTTGACTCGCCGGGGGAAGATCAACAGCAGCTTCTTACATCCTTACTCACCGGCCGGGGCGAACTGGTAGAGAGCGATAACGGCGAGGCGATGAAGGCCCTCACCAACAGCTTTCATCTCAACCTCACCGCCATGAGCCTGCTGGCCTTTATCGTCGGCCTGTTTATCGCCTATAACGGCGTGCGCTACAGCCTGCTCAAACGCAAACGGCTGATCATCCAGCTGCAGCAACAGGGCGTGCGCCGCGCCGCCATCATGCTCGCCCTGGGGCTGGAGCTCACCCTGCTGGTGCTGCTGGGCTCACTCATCGGCTTCATATTGGGGCTACAGCTGAGCTTCTGGTTGCAGCCTATGGTGTCTGTCACCCTGGAGCAGCTCTATGGCGCTAACATACTGCCGGGAAGCTGGCGCTGGCAATGGCTGGCCCAGGCTAGCCTGCTGACCCTGATCGCCGCCCTGCTGGCCTGCGGCTCCCTGTTGAGAGAGCTGCTCAATCAGCCCCTCGCCCAGAGCAGCGGCCAGCTCAGTCAGCAGCGCAGCAGCCAGCCGGCGCAGAATCGCCTCATGCTATTGGCCTGCACGCTGGGCATCATGACCCTTATCCTGATGCCGCTCAGTCAGGACTACCGATTCACCATGGCGCTGCTGGGTCTGGTGGTGATCGCCATTCCTTTGGCCCTGCCTTATCTGCTCAGGCAGCTCATCGGCCTGCTACAGAGAATCAGCCCCAAGGGGCTTATCGGCTATCAGATCAGTGAGACCCGGGAGCTGCTGGCGCCGCTGTCGCTGGCCATGATGGCCATGCTGCTGGCGCTCACCGCCAATATCGCCATGAACAGCCTGGTGGGGAGCTTCGAGATCACCCTCAAGCAGTGGCTGGATGCCAGGCTCCATGCCCAGCTCTACCTGCGCCCACCTGCCAGCCAGATGGCCGAGGTGGAGAAGGCGCTGAGCCAGGCCCCCGAGGTGACCGGCCTCTACAAGCAGTGGCTGCTCAAGAGTCACTACCAACAGACGCCCATCTTCCTGCTGACCCGGGATCCCTACTCCATCGAGCACACCACCATCATCAAGCAGGCGAGGCCGGATCTGTGGCGAGATTTTTTCTCGGCCGATCCCGAGACTAAGCCACTCGCCTTAGTCAGCGAGCCCTTCGCCATCAAGCAGGGTAAGCAGCTGGGCAATAAGATACAGATAGCGGCCCTGGGCGAGACCGAACTCACCATAGGCGCCATCTATTATGATTACGGTAATCCCTACGGCGAGGTGATCATCCCGCCATCTCTGTGGCGCAGGGCTAACCTTGGCGAGACGCCCTTGAGTCTGGCCCTCACCCTGAGCACTGATGTGGCCGGGTTTAGCCGGCAGATCCAGACGCGCTTCCAACTGCCAGACGCGCTGGTCTACAGCCAGGAGAAGATCAAGGCCCAGGCGATCACCATGTTCAAGCGCACCTTCTCCATCACCCAAGTGCTTAACAGCCTGACCCTGATGGTGGCCGCCATCGGCCTGTTTAGCGCCTGTTATATGTTGACCCAGGCGCGCCTGGCGCCTATCGCGCGCCTCTACGCCCTGGGGGTAAATCGTCGTCAGCTGGTGTGGCTGGTGGTCGGCCAGATGCTGCTCATGGTACTGCTCACCTGTCTGGTGGCCCTGCCGACGGGCGCCCTGCTGGGGTATCTGCTGATCCATAAGGTGACCCTGCAGGCCTTCGGCTGGACCATCGCCATGGTGTGGGACTGGCTCGCCTACCTCGAGCTGGTGGGGCTGGCACTGCTGGCCAGCACGCTGGCACTCGCCTTCCCCCTCTATCAACAAACCAGACGCCCCCTGGTGTCGAGCCTGCAACGGGAGGTCATATGACGCGCCGGCAACACCTTGGAATGATCGCGCTAATGCTAACGGCCCTCTTGCTACCTGGCCTTATGCTACTGGGCTGCGGCGCGCCCAAACAGGAGTCTAAAGGCATGGGGGATCTCATGGGCTCAGGAGAAGGAACAGACACAGACGCAGAGCAAAGTGGCTACGCCAAAGTGCTCCCGGGAAAACCGCTCAGCTTCCCTAAAGATCATCTGGCCCACGACGACTTCAGGCAGGAGTGGTGGTATCTGACCGCCAATCTCACCACAGACACGGGCAAACCGCTGGGGCTGCAATGGACCCAGTTTCGCATCGCTCTCTCTCCTGGTTCACTCGAGTCACCACAGTCGCCTGGCACAAAAGAGTCACCGACATCAGAGACGCCAAAACCAGAGAAACCAAAGCCAGAGAAACTAAAGCCAGAAACATCTTGGGCGACCAAGCAGCTCTACATGGCCCACAGCGCGGTCACCACCAGCGAGACCCATAAGGCAAGCGAGCGCTGGTCTCGGGCGCACCCCAAGCTGGCGGGGACAAAAGCCTCACCGCTCACCATAGCCCTGGATGACTGGCGCTGGCAGAGCGAAGGAGACGATCTGTTTCCGGCGACACTAACGGTTAACAGCGACGACTTTAGCTATCAGTTAACACTGAGTAGCGGCGCGCCGTATCAGCGACAGGGGGATGAGGGCTACAGCATCAAGAGCGCGGATGGCGAGGTGGCCTCCTACTACTACAGCCAACCCTTCATCGCGATCACCGGTAGCGTCACCCTGGATGGCAAGGTTCACAGCGTCAGGGGGCAGGGTTGGCTGGACAGGGAGTGGAGCTCGCAGTTTCTCACCCGTCAGCAGCAGGGCTGGGACTGGTTCGCCCTGCGCCTCGACGATGCCTCTACCCTGATGCTGTTCCAACTCAGATCTAAGGGAGATTCCTTTTACAGTGCACGGCGCATGTTCGCCGACGGCAGCGGCCGCAACATAGCGAGCAGTGGCATCACGATGAAAGCGACTGAGTGGCAGAAGATAGACTGGATCAACTACCCCATCGCCTGGCAGATAGCCATCCCCAGCGAACAGTTAAACCTCAACATCTCGCCCCTCAATCCAGACAGCCTGATGCCGCTGAGCGTGCGCTACTGGGAGGGCCCCATACAGGTGAGCGGCTCCCATCGAGGCGAAGGCTATATGGAGCTGACCGGCTACTAGCTCTAAGTGCTCCCTAGCGAAAAGGGGAAAATCTGACTAAGGCAGCGGCCTGCGTTTCTTGCCGGTCCACATGGCCCGCACCAGATTCTCCCTGTGGGCCAGGCTGCCGACAATCACCCCGGCGATATGCACCACAATCAGCGTCAGGCTAACGTTGGCGAAGAACTCATGCACCTCCTCCAGCGCCCCATCGGGCCAAGTGGCCACAAAGGTGGCAGCCAGCGGGCCATGGCCTGTGGTGGCGTAGAGCGCCATGCCGGTCAGCGCCGTCAGCGAGACGCAGGCGATCAGCGCAACTATCATCAGGCCGCCAGCGGGATTGTGGCCAAGATAATCTTTCGCCCTGCCGGCAAAGAGCTGCTTGAGGTACTCCATCGCCTGGGCCGGAGGCCTGACAAAACTGCTGAATCTGGCATATCGAGTGCCCACCAGCCCCCAGATAATACGTAGCGCCAATATACCTAAGATGATATAGCCGCCGTAGCTGTGCACCAGCATCCATTCATCCTCACCCTCGGTGAGATAGGTCAGGGTAAACAGCAGCACTAAGGACCAATGAAACAGACGAATAAACAGATCCCATACGGGGATCTCCCGCGTATTTTCCTGTGTCATAGCGAGCTCCCTCCCGGGCAAAACCCAAATCACTAAATTAGCGCCAGCCCAACTAAGTTTGGGCTTTCGCCGCAGGAGCAGATATCACCTTTGCCCCTCTTTTGGTTATACGCCCCGATGCCAAATTGAGCAAATTAACGACTGTTAAGGTGTTTGAAAACTTAAGTTGTCCAGCCCTAAAAACTGTTTAAATTTCGAACTGAGAGGCAGGTCACACGAAAAACCTTGATCTCGATCTACAAAAGCTCCAGTTACCTCTCAAGAGGTATACCCCTATCAAAAGCAAGGATTAGACTGAATCCTATCCTAATGCGGCCAAGTCCCTAAATATCGCCAATATCCCGGGAAGCAAGGCCGCCACAGAAGGGTTAACCCATGACACAAGAATATCATGTGACCAGCCTGGTGGTACACGCCGCCCCCGGCCAGGTCGCAAAAGTTACAGAGGATATCAACGCCCTTGCGGGCGCCGATATTCACGCCGTCACCGACGAGGGTAAGTTCATCATTACCCTGGAGGGGGCCACCCAAGGTGCGATCCTCGATAACGTCGAAGCCATCAACGCCCTTAGCGGGGTGTTATCAAGCAGTCTTGTCTATCACCAAGTTGAACCAATAGAAGAAAAGAGTGAGGAAACACCATGAGCATTAGCCGTCGCGAGTTTCTAAAAGCCAACGCCGCAGTTGCCGCTGCGACCACGGTTGGCGTCACTCTGCCAGTGAAGATCGTTGAAGCCGCTGAGCAGAATGACAACATCAAGTGGGATAAGGCCCCCTGCCGTTTCTGCGGCGTGGGCTGTAGCGTTTTGGTCGGCACCAATAACGGCAAAGTCGTTGCCACCAAGGGCGATCCAGAAAGTCCGGTCAACAAGGGCCTTAACTGTATTAAGGGCTACTTCCTGTCCAAAATCATGTACGGTAAAGACAGGCTAACCACGCCGCTGCTGCGCATGAAGGACGGCCAGTATGACAAAGAGGGTGAGTTTACCCCGGTCAGCTGGGACAAGGCCTTCGACACCATGGCCGAGAAGTGGAAAAACACCCTCAAGACCAAGGGCCCTACCGCCGTCGGCATGTTCGGCTCTGGCCAGTGGACAGTATGGGAAGGCTACGCCGCCTCTAAGCTACACAAGGCTGGTTTCCTCACCAACAACATAGATCCAAACGCCCGTCACTGTATGGCCTCTGCCGTAGGTGGCTTTATGCGTACCTTCGGTATCGACGAGCCTATGGGCTGTTACGATGACTTAGAAGCCGCCGATCAGTTTGTGCTCTGGGGCGCCAACATGGCCGAGATGCACCCGATCCTGTGGGCACGCCTGTCAGACAGTCGCCTGAGCAAGCCAAACAGCCGCGTGCATGTGCTGTCGACTTTCGAGAACCGCAGCTTCGATCTCGCCGACAACCCTATGGTGTTC
Source organism: Shewanella sp. KCT (assembly GCF_007636505.1). NCBI lineage: Bacteria > Pseudomonadati > Pseudomonadota > Gammaproteobacteria > Alteromonadales > Shewanellaceae > Shewanella > Shewanella sp. KCT. The sequence continues at coordinate 8,766 of NZ_LVDJ01000022.1, read as the reverse complement.
CGCCCTCAGTCTGATCTGGTGATCCTCAACTTCATCGCCAACTACATCATTCAAAACGGTGCGGTAAACAAAGAGTTCGTCAGCAAGCATACTAAGTTTGCCCTGGGCACCACAGATATCGGCTATGGTCTGCGTCCAGATCATCCGCTGGAGAAGAAGGCCAAGAACCCAGGCAATGGCAAGTCTACCGCCATCAGCTTCGACGAGTACGCCAAGTTCGTCAGCACCTATACCCTGGAATATGCCACCAAGATGAGTGGTGTCGAGCCCGAAAAACTCGAGACCCTGGCCAAGGCCTACGCCGATCCAAGCGTGAAGATCATGAGCCTGTGGACCATGGGCATCAACCAGCACGTACGTGGTGTGTGGGCCAACAACATGCTCTACAACATCCACCTGCTGACAGGTAAGATCGCCACCCCAGGTAACAGCCCCTTCTCGCTGACGGGTCAACCATCAGCCTGTGGTACCGCCCGTGAAGTGGGTACCTTCGCCCACCGTCTACCGGCCGACATGGTTGTGGCCAATCCTAAGCACAGAGCCGTCACCGAAAAGCTGTGGCAGCTGCCGGAAGGCACGATTCCTCCTAAGCCTGGCTTCCACGCCGTGCTACAGAGCCGCATGCTCAAAGATGGCAAGCTCAACTGTTACTGGACCATGTGTACCAATAACATGCAGGCCGGTCCTAACATCAACGATGAGATCTACCCTGGCTTCCGTAACCCAGACAACTTCATCGTGGTCTCGGATCCTTACCCAACGGTTACCGCCATGGCGGCCGACCTGATCCTGCCGACCGCCATGTGGGTCGAGAAGGAAGGTGCCTATGGTAACGCCGAGCGCCGCACTCACATGTGGCACCAGCAGGTGAAGGCACCAGAAGGCGCCAAGTCAGATCTGTGGCAGCTGGTTGAGTTCTCTAAGCGCTTCAAGGTGTCAGAAGTCTGGCCGGCAGAGCTAGTGGCCAAGAAGCCTGAATACGCCGACAAGACGCTCTTTGATGTGCTGTTTGCCAACGGGGTGATCAACAAGTTCCCCACCTCAGACTGCAAGGGCGACCTGAACGATGAGTCTGAAGCCTTCGGCTTCTACCTGCAGAAGGGTATCTTCGAAGAGTACGCCCAATTTGGTCGCGGCCATGCCCACGACTTAGCCGACTTCGACACCTACCACGAGACCCGTGGCCTGCGCTGGCCTGTGGTCGAAGGCAAGGAGACGCTGCGCCGCTTCGTCGAAGGTAGCGACCCCTATGTCAAAGCCGGCGAAGGCTATAATTTCTATGGTAAGCCTGACGGTAAGGCGGTGATCTTCGCCCTGCCTTACGAGCCTGCCGCGGAAGAGCCTAACGCAGAATACGATCTCTGGATGTCGACGGGCCGCGTGCTCGAGCATTGGCATACAGGGTCTATGACCGCCCGCGTACCCGAGCTGTACCGCGCCTACCCAGATGCACAGATCTTCATGCATCCGGACGACGCCAAGGCCCGTGGTCTTAAGCGTGGTGATGAAGTAGTCGTGGCCTCGCCTCGCGGTGAAGTCAAGACACGTGTTGAAACCAAAGGCCGGAACAAACCGCCACGAGGCGTGGTATTTATGCCATTCTTCGACGCGCGCCAACTGGTCAACAAGTTGTTACTGGACGCCACGGATCCCCTCTCGAAAGAGACGGATTTCAAGAAGTGTCCGGTAAAAGTGATGAAAGCCTAAAGCGGTTCATCGAACCCTTTAATCGCTTGAGTCAAACATCAGATATGAAGAGCTAGATATGAGCCAGGTCAATCGCAATAGCAAAGCCAAGGGCGTCAACCGCCGCCAGTTCTTAGCCACTACGGCTAAGGCAGGCTGTGCCATGGGCCTCTTGGGATTGGGCGTCAGTGGGGTTGCCAAGCAATCCTCGCACCTTGATCCTATGGCGATTCGACCGCCTGGCGCGTTAGATGAGCAAGATTTCTTATCGGCCTGTGTACGCTGCGGACTCTGCGTACAGGCCTGCCCCTACGACACCCTGAAACTGGCGCGCTGGTTTGACGGTGCGCCGACGGGCACGCCCTATTTCACGGCGCGCACTGTGCCCTGTGAGATGTGCGAAGATATCCCCTGTGTGAAGGCCTGCCCCTCTGGGTCGCTGGATCACGCCTTGACCAATATCGACGAGGCGAAGATGGGGATAGCAGTACTGATCGACGAGAAAAACTGCCTCAACTTCAAGGGCCTGCGCTGTGACGTCTGTTACCGCGTCTGCCCCTTGATCGACAACGCCATTACGCTCGAACGGCAGCACAACCAACGCAGCGACCACCACGCCATGTTCCTGCCCACGGTCAACAGCGACACCTGTACCGGCTGTGGCAAGTGTGAACATGCCTGCGTGTTGGAAGAGGCGGCCATCAAGGTTTTGCCTGCCCATATCGCGCTCGGAAAGACGGCAACCCACGATACCTATATCAACACCGAAGAGACCACGCTTGAGATGTTAAACAAGGGGCTCACACTATGACAAACGGCATGAGTAATACGAAGATGAAGACGCCAGGTGCGGATCAGACACGTTTCGCTCAGGCGGCGATCGATGAACTCGGCTGGTGGCGCGCCCACAAGTTCCTGTTCCTGCGCCGTGCCAGTCAGCTGTGTGTGCTGCTCACCTTTGCCATCGGCCCCTGGATGGGGCTCTGGGTACTCAAAGGCAATCTCTCTTCCAGCGAGCTACTGGGCACTATCCCGCTGTCGGATCCCCTTGTGACCCTGCAAGTGCTGATGACGGGACGCCTACCCGAGACCGCGCTGCTTGTCGGCGCGCTGCTGATCGCCCTCTTCTACCTGCTTGCGGGTGGACGAGTGTTCTGCAGCTGGGTCTGCCCAGTTAACCTGGTCACCGATGCTGCGAGCTGGCTAAGGCGCAAGCTGCGTCTGCCCCGCACCGCCGAGATGCCTAGAAACCTGCGCTACTACCTGCTGGCACTGGTGCTGTTACTGCCCCTGGTCACAGGGATCACTGTGTGGGAGTGGGTCAACCCAGTGCCTATCCTCTATCGCGCCCTACTGTTTAGCGCCGGTAGCGGCCTGTGGATACTGGCGATGATCTTCTTGCTGGATCTCTTTATCAGTGAACGGGCCTGGTGTGGTCACCTGTGTCCCACAGGCGCCCTGTTTGCCCTGCTGGGCAAGGCGAGCCCGGTCAAGGTATCTGCGGTCAATGCCAGTGCATGCGACAACTGCATGGATTGTTTCGAGGTCTGCCCAGAGCGGCAGGTGTTGAAGCCCGCCCTCAAGGGCGACAACCCCATGATAGTCGACAGCGATTGCACCCAGTGCGGCCGATGTATCGATGTTTGCGCCCAACGCGTTTTCCAGTATCAAAATCGAATTGCCCTAAAGGCGGAGAACAACAAATGAAAAAAGTACTCACTTTAGTCGCGCTGATGGCGCTAGGTGCCTGTTCCGGTCAGCAAAGCAAACCTGCGGCCGAACCCGTGAACATCAGTTCACTCGGAAAAGGCGAGATCACCGCGGTTCGCGCGGCCGACGAGATGCCGACCTATCCTAAGAAGGGTCAGGCCATCGAGCGTGGCTTCGTCCACCAGCCACCGCTGATCCCCCACAAGGCGGACTATCAGATCAGCATCAAGAAGAATGGCTGCATGACCTGTCACAGCCCAGAGAAGGCCAAGCGCATGAAGGCGACCGAGATTCACTCGTCGCACATCCTGGCCGACAACAAGCTCAACTATGAGTATTTCAACTGTACTCAGTGCCACGTGCCACAGGCGGAAAACAAGCAGAAGTTGGTTGAGAATAATTTCTCGAATCAATAGGAGTTGAAGTTCGAGTCTTGCAGACTTGAACATTTGACGCTGCAAACAAAAAACCACCCGATAATGGGTGGTTTTTTATTGCCTGACGGCAATCTTGGCCTAGATAGTTTTTTGCCATTTTACGGTATTGGCATTTGGCCTCGCGCTGAGAGTCGCTGCTTCATGGCAATCTATCACCTGCGGTGGGCTTATGTGCAGATACATCTGCTACACGCCGTGAATACTTCCTTGTAGGCTCGACGATGGCATCCCTGCCATCGACGTCCGCAGATGCATCTACACCTGTATCTAACGTCTCTTCGATTAAACGGTATTGCGGGCGGCGAGGCATCTACATCCAAATCTAACGTCTCTTCGAATCTGTGTCATATGAAGGCAACTTACTAATCAGAAAGACATAAACTCGACTTTGATTACTCACTCGTTATAGATTGAAGCACCTGACAATCGTTATAACGCCTGATCGTTTTTTCTCCAGCGCTCTGATAGAGTATTTCAACATTAGCGGCTTGGTTATTGAAATTCTAGACTGTCGGTTGACGTATTATTCCACTCACATGTGCGATCTATTTCGCCAAGCAAGACAGCAAACTTGGAGAAGTAGCATGGCTTTAACAGCCCCAACTCGAAACCTATTTCTTGCAGCCACTTGGTTTATGCTAGGTCTCATTGTCATAGCGATAGCCATTACAGCTTTGACCAAACAAGGCGCCTTTATTGCCCCAGGCACACTTTTGTTTTCGATATTACTATTCATGCAGAGTGCGCAACGAACAAAACGCTATTCGGTTGAACCAAGAAAATTCAACAAGCGTCTTCAATGGGTTGGCTTGGTAACAGCAATTGCCAGTGGCGTTTCTCTGGTACTGCATCAGGCCAGCACTCAGGTATGATTTAGCCTTCATCCCAATAAATAATTCTTCAGCGTTTATTGCCACTCATAAATCGGGCGCGCAGGCGCGAATGACATAAGGAGTATGTGTGAAAATCTACGGCGATCTGCAGTCTGGTAACTGCTACAAGGTGAAGTTGTTGTGCGCCCTGTTGGGCATTGAACATGAATGGATTCATGTGGATATTCTCGCGGGCGATACCGGCAATAGCGAGTTTCTGGCCAAGAATCCCAACGGCAAGATCCCTCTGCTCGAACTGGACGATGGCAGCTGCCTATCCGAATCCAACGCCATCTTGAACTACCTCGCCGCCGGCAGCGAACTCCTTCCCCAAGACAGCTTTGCCCTCGCCAAGGTGCAGCAGTGGCAGTTCTTCGAGCAATACAGCCATGAACCCTATATCGCCGTGGCACGCTTTATCGCCAAATATCTCGGACTGCCTGACGATCGCCGCGCCGACTATGAGTCGAAGCAGCAAGGCGGCCACAAGGCGCTGGCGGTGATGGAAAACCAGCTGCAAGAGACGCCCTATTTAACCGGCGAGCAGCTGACCACGGCCGACGTCGCTCTGTATGGCTACACCCATGTGGCTCACGAAGGCGGTTTCGACCTTACCCACTACCCAGCAATTCAAGCCTGGCTTAAGCGCATCGCCGCGCATCCCAAGTATGTGGCGATGGCCTAATGTGACTGTACCTAGTGTGGATGTGGTCTAGTGTGGCTGTGGTCTAGTGTGGCTGTGGCATAAGCATGTAAGAATGGCCGAAACGGATAAGGGACAATAGATGACACATAAGGGAAAACTCTTCTTTTTCTGCGCCAAGATGGGCGCGGGTAAGTCGACCAAGGCGAGAATCATCGCCGATGAAAACGGGGCGCTGTTACTGTCGGAAGATGAATGGTTAGCGGCTCACTTCCCCAATCAGATTGAGTCGTTTGATGACTATATTCACTATTCAAGCCTCATCAAGCCCTTCATAAGAAACCATGTGGCTCGCCTGATAAACGTCAGTACTAACGTAGTGATGGATTTTCCTGCCAACACCAGAAAGCAGCGGCAATGGTTTCTCTCCCTCTGCAACGAACTAGCTTGCGAGCATCAGCTCATCTATCTGGATCTCAGCGATCAGCAGTGCCTGGCTCAAATAGACAAGCGGCGCCAGGAGCAGCCCGAGCGCGCCCGCTTCGATAACGAAGCCGTATTCCGTCAGGTGACGCAATATTTTGAGCCGCCGACTGACGATGAGGGGCTGGATATATTACTGGTCACAGTGGATTACTAAGTTAGATTATAGCTTTCCCTTTCATTTTAATTACTTAACCAAATTGCTTAACCAAACTACTTAAGCCCATGGCGCAAGGAGGACACTTTGATTCCAGGCTACAGCATCACCACAGACAAGGATGCGTTCGATTTCGATGTTATCTACGGCTTTATCTCCCAGAGCTATTGGGCCATGGGGATCCCCAAAGAGACCATGAAACGAGCCATTGCCAACTCCCTCTGTTTCGGGGTTTTCGATGCTGATAACAAGCAGGTGGGCTTCGCGCGCCTCATCACGGATAGCGCCACCTTCGCCTACCTCGCAGACGTGTTCATCCTGCCCAGCCACAGAGGCAAGGGGCTAAGCAAGTATCTGATGGAGACCATAGTCGCTCATCCCAATCTGCAGGGGCTAAGACGTATCGTACTCGCAACGCGGGATGCCCATGGGCTCTATGCCCAATACGGGTTTCAGCCAATCGAGAATCCCGAGATTCTCATGCAGATCTGGCATCCGAATGTGTATCAGAGGGAGCAGGTGACTGCTGGCTAGGCCAATAGGTATCGAGCGCCTGCTTGGCTGGGGGAATATGGAGACACGTTGTAATTAGTGTCTGAGAAACTGATTATTAGCGCTAAGCGTCATAGTCATTGGCGAAGTGGATTTGAAGGTCGCACCTTCATGGCAACCTAACGCCTGCCCGGCGGGAGACTTTGTTTGCACTTTTGCTGATGTAGCATCTGGCGCTGTCGTCATTGGTATATGAGTTGAAGGTCGTACCTTCATTGCAACCTATCACCTGCGGTGGGCTTATGTGCAGATACGCCTGTGAGACGCCGACTCTTTGTTTTATTGAGAATAGTCCCTTTAGGCTCTGCCGAAACATCTGATGTAAAAGGACTCACGAATGCCGCGTTGACATGGATGTCAAAGAGCGGTCCTGTTTCGGAAGCTCACCGGCGTATCTACACTCGGCATCTAACGTCTCTTCGATTTAGTGTCATTGGGTGCCCATTGGTAAGAAACATTTGGCCACATTTGTATTTACAGAAGACTTGAAGGTCGTACCTTCATTGCTATCTATCGCCTGCCCGGCGGGGGTTGTGCAAGCACTCTTTTGGCACGCCGAAGTTCCGTCCCTGGAGGCTTCACGACGGCGTCCATGCCGCCGAGAGCCAAAAGTGTGCTTACACTCGTATCTAACGCCTCTTCGATTTGGCCTCATTGAGTGCCATTGAGACAAGTTATTCTTTTTAAGAAAAAAACGTACAAAAATGTGACAGAACTTGTTGATTGCTATCTGACAAATAGCTTAATGTGTAACCAATCAAGGACAGAGCTAGGCCACTCGAATCAAACATCGACCACGCCATTCAGGGAATGAAAAAGCCAATCTCCACACGCCAATCAACTCCCTCAAAAAGTTAACTCTGACCCCATTTATTTACATGCTTGGTCTCTTACCTTACAAGGTAGCGAACCTTGCAAGATCTCACTAATAAGTTGTTATGAAGCCAAAGGTATCTGATGAACCTAGAGTCTCTTTACGAAGAATATGTCCAAGCAAAATCGGTGAAAGAAAAAAATGCCGGTCATCAGGCAATTCAAAAAGTGATAGGTAAGGTTGCTTGTAATTTTCCGAAGGATAATCCTGAGGCTTTAGCGTGGTTTACAATGGCTTTAACTCATGACAGTAAAAAATGGTTTGTCGCAAAGCTACTTGAAAAGGTAAATCCCGTACCTAAAGCACTGTTTGATGATTTGGTTTTTGCATCGCTAATTGAGAATGATCCGAGTTTTAATAAATGGTTTATCGCACCATGCGTAAGAACGTTTGGGGTCGATGCAGTTAAATCGAGAATAATGACTTTTTCGGCACATCCTCAAGTAATTGAAAATGATGGTGTAACCAAAGTAATGTACTGGGTTCCGAGGTTGGCTTCATAACCAGTTGCTCAAGTTTACTACGCCAGCTTCGGCTGGCTCCGTGGGACTGGCACGTGGCGCCAGCTCCTTAGCAAAGCGTTAGGTATTCTTAGGGGTAGTAGTGAATTAAATATGACTAAAGAGCCAAAGTACCCGATAACAGTTCATTTTCTTGAAGACGCGGAGATTGAAACTTATGATTCGGAATTGGAATTAGTTACTTCTTTGGAGTGGTTTGATAGTTCTGATCCTGAATGGAAAGTGAAAGTGCAGGATGTGACTGGAGCGTCGATCAACTTAAAAGTTGATGCGTTGCAAGTCACCCTGCTTGAGTATAAATACCTAACAAACCGCTGACCATACATAAATGAATCTGAAACTGATGAAATAGGCCTAAAATTCTAACTCATTTTTGTCCAAAAAGGACTTAGCTTTTAGAAGATGATGACAGCCAAGTGCGGCTCAATCGAAGAGATGGATAACTAGGTGTAAACATGCTTTTGGCCTTCGAAATCAGGGATGATTTCGCAGAGCATCCAGGGATGATGAGATGGACACCTCTTGTAAAGTCGGCGTCAAAAGCGCCATATTGAATTTGCGAGTTCAATATCAACAAAAGGTGTCCACTATGAAAGTTACTCTAATTGGTATCGATTTGGCAAAAAATGTCTTCCAAGTTTGTGGTGTGAATCAGGCTTGTAAATCTGTATTTAATCGTGCACTTCGTCGACATCAACTTATGGCGTTTTTAGCCCAATACCCTGATGTAATCATAGCTATGGAGGCTTGTAGCGGGTCAAATTACTGGGGAAGAAGCTTAAAAGCTCAAGGTTATCAAGTAAGGTTAATTCCCCCTCAGCATGTGAAGCC
>NZ_LVDJ01000021.1:0-49625 GCF_007636505.1 Shewanella sp. KCT | reverse complement strand
CTGGGTTCAGAACGTCGTGAGACAGTTCGGTCCCTATCTGCCGTGGGCGTTGGATGATTGAAGGGAGCTGCTCCTAGTACGAGAGGACCGGAGTGGACGAACCGCTGGTGTTCGGGTTGTCATGCCAATGGCATTGCCCGGTAGCTACGTTCGGAATCGATAACCGCTGAAAGCATCTAAGCGGGAAGCGAGCCCTAAGATGAGTCATCCCTAGACCTTTAAGGTCTCTAAAGAGCCGTCCGAGACTAGGACGTTGATAGGCAGGGTGTGTAAGCGTTGTGAGGCGTTGAGCTAACCTGTACTAATGACTCGTGAGGCTTAACCATACAACCCAAAAGGGTTTTACTTGAAACGTTCCAGACGTTTAAAGTGCTTCCTCCTTCCATGGAGGTCGCGATAATGGTTTTACGTAATCAAAAGAATACAAAGTACTTGATTGAAGTGCGAACTCAAACAGCTTTCTAAATTTACTATTTTGGTTAATTACGCAGGTAATTGTTTGGCTGACAAAGCCGTAACGAAGCGAAGCGCACAGTGTACTGGAGTACATGGTCTAAATTGTTCCATACAATTTAAGACATTTACTCCATCCTTGGAGGTCAAGCACTGCAGCGAGGAAACAATGCCGTCAGACGAAGAATTAACCAGTAAGAATTTGTCTGGAAACCATAGCATTGTGGTCCCACCTGATCCCATCCCGAACTCAGAAGTGAAACACAATCGCGCCGATGGTAGTGTGGGGTCTCCCCATGTGAGAGTAGGTCATTTCCAGGCGCCTAATTATTCTCGAAAGAGAGTCGATAAATCCCCAGCACACTGTGCTGGGGATTTTTTCGTTTAACAGCTTTTGAAATATCTACTCGAACATGGGGAATATAAAGAGCCCGAACGTAGTGAAGTGCATTTCCATGTGATTGGTCGATAATTGCATCCTGCATAATCGACACTTCCACCGTCCGTGGTGGTCGTATGGTGAAGCTCTTGCGTTTATCAAACTAAGTTTGATGCAAGGGATGAACGTGGAGAGCTTCGATAACTGCTCCTGCGTTATTCTAATTGCCGCCATCCATGGCGGCATGCTCGAAGCTGGCTATGACAGGCGCCTAATTAAGTGAAGAAGCCACCTGAATAAGGTGGCTTTTTTGCGTTTGGGGTTTATGAAATTATCGGCATACCCTCTCGAAACCACCTTAAGTAAAGTCAGGTGGCTTATTAACTTATGTAGGCATGAATGCCTACTCCCGACGTCGTCCCACCGCTAAGCGGGGTCTCCGGCTACGAAGCATAGCTTCTCCGCGTTCAAGTGAGGCTAAATACTGCGTATTTAAAGCGCCTTACTCTCACCCCCATGTGTTCGCTGCGCGAACCGAGTAGGTCATTTCCAGCTGCTACAGTTTTTTTGCTTTGACAAAGTAACAGGAATGTTTATTCCCTGTGTTAAGTTCTAATCGGATGTCTTACGCCCCCATGTGAGAGGCCGTCTGCGTATGCCATTTCTTTTGCTGGGCTTCGACCTGGCCGTTTATCTCCATCCGTTAATACATCCGTTAATAAGCATTGAATTGGCAGATGTCTTACGCCTCTATGTGAGAGGCTCGGATAGGTTACTTTGAGCTTACTTGGGCGTTAATAGATGTTTTCTATCTGCACGATTTGATCATTCAATTATACAGGGGAGCTAGGGGGATTTAGATTTAGGGTATGAAGCTAATGGCTAACTGGGGCACTAAATCTGTGATGCATTCTCTTAATACTGGCTTTCCTAATGCTGGTTTTTCTACTGCTAGCTTTCCTAACACTGGTTCTCAAAATACTGATTCTACCGGCTCGCTTTCTCTGCTGGGGCCATCCTTGACTCCTAAGGAAGTGGACAGTCAGATTGCGCGAGTGCTAACGCCCGTTCAGGCCAATACGGCGCTGATCGCCGAAGGTGGTGGGCAGCGGGGGATATTTACCGCCGGTGTGTTGGATGCCTGGCTTGAGAGGGGGTATAACCCTTTTGCACTGCTTATCGGTACCTCCGCTGGTGCTCAGAATCTCTCGAGTTATCTTACTGGGCAGATTGGCTTTGCCAAGAAGGCGATTAAGGGCTTGTCCCGCGATCCACAATTTGTAAAGGTGAGTCGCGGTCTTGCCGGGAAGAGCACTGTGGATCTCGATTGGTACTTTAATCAGGTGCAAGGCGAGTCCTTAGGCTTGGACCTGTCTGCCGGGATGCGGGCAATGACTCATCGCCGGCTGCTTTTTAGCATGACCAATGGTTCTAACTATCAGGCGATATTTCGTCAGCCCAATAAGCAGAACTGGCTTGAGTTACTCAAGGCGTCGAGCGCGCTGCCGTTTCTCTATCGCCAAGGTGTGCCTTTAGAGGACAGTTTTTATGTCGATGGCGGCCTGTCGGCGCCGCTGCCGGTAGAGGAGGCCTATCGGCGCGGGGCGACTAGAATAGTGGTGATACGTACTATGCCCGAGGAGTACCAGGCTTATACCCCTTGGGTGAATCGTCTCAAGTCTTGGATCTGCAGTTCGAATCGCTGCCCTAGGGCGATAGAGTATTACCTGCATCATGAAGCCGAATATAAGCGCTCACTTTCCTTTATCGACAATCCACCTGAGGGCGTGGAGATCATTCAGCTATTTCCCCGCCGGGCACTAGCGAGCAAGTTACTCGGCAGTTCGACGGCAGAGCTTGATAGGGACTATCGCCTCGGGCGGCTGGCGGGATTTAAGTTCCTGAAACAGGATAGCCTTTCCACCATGAAGTGCGCCGCATAACGTTATGCTGGCTAAAGCTATTTTACTTAAAGCTATTTCATTGAAAGTCATGCCGTCTATCGATACCGAGAGTATCTAACCGGCTGGCTTAGTGCCCGTCTCGCTGAGCCTGTTCGATGAGCCCTATACGCTTTTTAAAGGCTTCTCTGGTGGCTTCATCCGCTTGTTCATACCAGAAGTCCAGCATCTGGCCGACATTGATCTGATCGCGGCGTGAAGTGCCTGTTTGAGTTACAGGTTGAGTGCTTGGTTGACTAGATGGCTGGCCAACAGGCTGCGCAGCCATGGCAGCAGAGGTCGCCGCAGGACTTGCTGCGCTACTTGAGGTACTGCCAGAGGCACTGCTTGAGGTGCTAGGCGCCATCTGGACAGGCTGATTGATCGCTATGGCTGCAACGCCTTGGCCCATGTTGTAGGCCTTTATCTCTTCGCTGTAATCGCGGCCTATCTGAATGCCATCCTTTAGCAACTTATCTATCTTGTAAGCGACCTTATTGCCCTGGGTATCCGTGAGACCAATTTGAGGGACGTCGTTAAATTTCTCTGCCGATTTAGGTGAGCTGATCTTAGGTAGGCTGACGCGATAGTGATTGTTTTCGCCATAGAAGGTGACGATAAGGGTTTCTGAGACGAAGCGCTTCTGTTGGCCAAATTCGCGGTAGCTGGCGCGGGCATTAAAGACCAGCTGCTGCGGGCCATTTTGCGAGATCAGCTGATGGCTAGTGATATCCTTACCGTTAAGCAGTAGTGGTTCTGCGCTATCTGGCAGAGTGATGGTAACTTCGGCGTGCGCTTGTACAAAAAAGAGTGGGATCAAGAATAGGCAATGGATTAAAGATTTCATGGTAAACCGGGAAAAGAATAATTTATCTGTGTTATAGCACCTCGTGGCCCAGTTGGACAACTTTACAAGCGGCCATTGGGCTTTTTGAGCATCCTGAGTGTTGGGTTGCAGTAATTTGCTTGCTAAGACTCTATAATGGTGGGGATTAATTCCAGGAGCTTAGCGTGTTAACTAAAATTTTAGTGACTCTGTTAGTGATTGCCGCGGCGATCGCCTATCTTCGTAAGCCTAAGGTGGTCAGCCAACCGACGGCCAGTCAGTTGGGTCAGCGAATCGTGTTTAAATACCTTGCCTTTGGTATCGCCGCCCTGGCACTGCTGGGGAGTGGGGGCTATTGGTATTGGTCCTGGCAAGAGGGCAATCAGCTGGTGTATGTCACCATTATCTCGCCGGCGTCTGCCTCGAAAGAGGTCTATCAGGTACGTAAACGCGAGTTACAGAGCGATGCCTTCACCACAGTCGATGGTCTCAAGGTTCGCTTGTCGACCCAAGAACGAATTGTGATAGCCGATACTCCGCCGAATATGAGGTAGGCTGGTTTTTAACACCGCTTCATTTTTATTTTGGTTATATTCCCTTCATTAGCAGTCGATTAGGCTGTTCAATGGCGCGTTATTCGGTAGAATAACGCCAAATTATACCCTGCGCTTGGATGTGGTGCGTTTTCATCTAAGTGTCTTTTTCAGGAGGTCCTATGATCACGGCTTATGTCTTTCAAGCGAATAAGTTATCCATTGTCGAGTTGAATATTCGAGACAGTGTTCCCGAGGGTACCTTATGGCTGGATCTCTACAAACCTGAAGATGACGAACGTGAATGGCTGAGGGGCTATTCGGTAGAGGAGCTACCGGACGAGGAAGATATTAACGAAATTGAGGCCTCGGCGCGTTTCTATCAAAACAAGGATGGTCTACACATCAACTCATTGTTCCCCCAGCGTGTCGGACAGGATGTTAAAGGGGTGAACGTCTCCTTCAACCTGCGTCCACAGTTTCTGGTGACCCTGAGGGAAGATGATGTGGGGCTGATCCGCTTACTGCGTAACTATCTGCGTTTAGGCCGCTTAGAGGTACAGACGCCACAGGCGCTCTTCCTGGAGCTGTTCAACCTTAAGGTGGATTACCTCTCGGATCTTATCGAAGATGTCTATTCTGTGCTGGATAGCGTGGGTGAGCAGGTGTTTGAGAGCAGTGAACTCGACGATGTGTTTAAGCTGATCACCTTGCAGGAAGACTCCAACGGTAAGATCCGTCTGAGTTTGCTCGATACCCAGCGGTCCCTGCGTTACATGCAGCGTTATTATCGCGGCAAGCTGACCGAGGAAGATCTGAAAGATCTGCGGGAGATGTTGTCGGATATCGAATCTCTGATGCCCCACAGTCAGTTCATCTTCGATAAGTTGAACTTCCTGCTCGATGCGGCCATGGGTTTCAGTGGGCTGCAACAAAACAAGATCATCAAGATCTTCTCGGTTGCGGCGGTGATCTTCCTGCCTCCGACCGTGATTGCCAGCGCCTATGGGATGAACTTCGCCAACATGCCAGAGCTTGAGTGGCAGTGGGGTTATCCTATGGCGATCATGATGATGATTGGCAGCGCGGCCTCGACCTATTTCTTCTTCAAGCGTAAAGGCTGGCTCTAATATCAGCCTGAGCTTGGTACCGGCCTAGCTTAAAGCTTTGGCCGGCAGCCAAACGCACATCTTAACGGCGTGAATTATTTTCCTGGATAACAGAGCACCTTGGCTCTGTTATCTGTGTAAAGGTCAGGCTGATTGATCACCTGATTTAAGGTGATGAACTTGTCATTCATCAGCCGCAGCGCCATATAGCTTCGGGCGTAGGGCGTGGTGCAGCGGGACAGCTTGAACTCGAGATGATGACGAATGGTTTCCAGCTGGGCGCGGTTATTGGCATGGGCCTCGCTGATCAAAGCCTGGTTGAGATTTTTCTGCAGGGTGGCCAGTTGCTGCGGCGCATGCTGCGCCAGCCATTTCAGGCTGTCGAAATCGGGTAGCTCTACCATACTCTTTCCCCTTAGCGCATAAACGCCATAATGCAAGGCCAGTACTCTAATTTTAGTCTGGCCTGCGGAGAAAGACAGTCAGGTGCGCTTTACGCCTTCTTATCGCCACCGAAGAAATAGCTAACCCGCTCTCTGGGGCTCAGGTATTTGAAGATCTTTTCCGGCAGGGCCGAGGGGGCGATACACCTGACGATAGTTAGGCCTTCGCTCTCCAGATCCACGATAGGCGCCTGCTCTTTCGGCACGAGCGCATCGTATACCAAGATCCTTGGGAAGAGGATCTTCTCGAGATTCACCGCCATCACCATGGCATATTGTCCGCTGGAAAGTTCTACCACACTGCCAGGCGGATAGACGCCAAGCATCTTGATGAGCTTACCAATAGCCTCTTGATTTAGCCGCTCCTTGTAGTTCTTATACAGGTAGCCCAGCGCCGCATAGGGGGTTCGCGCCTTAACTTGCCCCTCTGGATGGCAGAGTTGATCGTAGAGGTTTACCGCGGCGACCAGTTGGGTCGGTAGGCTGATCTGTTCCGCCTTCAAGCCTCTGGGATAGCCGCTGCCATCGAGAAACTCATGATGATCTCTGACGATTGGCGCCGCATCTTCGGGGAAGTTATTGGCCAGCTTCAATAGTTCTATCCCCATGGCGGGGTGTTGCCGGATGAAGTTTAGCTCGGGCTGGGTGAGAGGGGTCTTCTTACGAAGCAGCTGAGGCGGGATCTTGAGTTTGCCCGTGTCATGGAACAGGGCGCCCATGCCGACCGCCTCGATATCTTCTCTTGGCCAGTCCAGTTCCTTGGCGATCATCATTGAGAGCACCGCAACGTTGAGAGAATGATAGTAGATCCCGTCGCTGTCTTTGGCGTCGCTCATTAGGTGCAGTACCAGGTTGTCGGAGTTAAGCAGCTCTTCGGTGATGCTGTTGATCAGCTCCTTGGCGTCGGAAATGGCATTAAGCGGGCGATTTCTCAGCTTGGCGATCAGGTTGCGCATCATGGCGACGGAGCGGTCAAATTCCTGCTCGGTTTTCTTAAGATCGCGCTTGAGTTTCTTGAGGTGCTCGATGCGCTCCTGCTTGTTTTGATTCATCTGCTGACTGAGCTTGGTCAGGTCGCCGTCATCTCTAAAGCTTGGGGCATCGTAGGCATCTTCTTTGCCCAGTGGCGGCGCTGAGCTCTTATCCAGGTCGACAAACACATACTCGATACCGAGTTTTTTGATCAGTTCGATCTGAGCTTCTTGCTTGAGTCTAAAGGAATTAAATAGAAAGGGATGGTCTTTCCAAGAGACAGGTAATCTAACAAAATTGCCCACTTGTAGTTGGTTTGTGTTTACCTTACAGCTTCTGCTCATGTGTCTTTACGTTTGCCTTAAGTTGCGCGTTATTTTATCTGAACCAGCTGGCTTTACAATTACTTAAGCTATGTGTCAGCATAGTTGCATCACAAATTTGTCTAATTTAGCGAGTTGTACATGGATTTCATCGAAGTCTACCCCAATGCCATTCCAGATGAACT
Organism: Shewanella sp. KCT; assembly: GCF_007636505.1. Classification (NCBI taxonomy): domain Bacteria; kingdom Pseudomonadati; phylum Pseudomonadota; class Gammaproteobacteria; order Alteromonadales; family Shewanellaceae; genus Shewanella; species Shewanella sp. KCT. Next base: position 42,462 of record NZ_LVDJ01000021.1, on the reverse strand, counting down.
GTGCGATCGTCTCATCGAGACCGTCAACACACATCCTGGTGTCATTGATGGTATTACGGGTCATGGTGTTGACCTGGAAAAGAAAATTAGCCGTGACATAACCATGGATAACTTTCAGGAGTTACTGCCACTGAGAAACGAACTCCTTAATTATACGCTAAAACACAGCGCGCAATATTTTGAAAAATATGCGCTGGGGTTGATGGGGGCGGTGGCGGTCACTCTGGCGGACGAACAGGGTAAGCCACAGACCCTGACCCCGGACAACTTCGATACCCTGGGAAGACACAGGGTACAGCCTTTGGTGCAGTACCTGTATCGCAGCGGCACCATCAATATTCAACATTACCAGCAGGGTAAGGGGGGCTACCCCCATTGGCATTCGGAGCAGTTTCCGCAGATGGGACACAACGAGGCGCTGCACAGGGTCGTGCTCTATATGTTTTATCTGAACGATGTGGAAGAGGGCGGTGAAACTGAGTTCTTCTATCAGCAGCGTAAGATCAAGCCGAAGAAGGGCACCATGGTGATTGCGCCAGCAGGCTTCACCCACAGCCACAGGGGCAATATGCCCATCAGTGGCGACAAGTATATCGCCACCTCCTGGGTGATGTTTAACCGCGCCGAGAAGCTTTACGCCCCTGTAGGTTAAAGCGGGATCTTGATGGTGAACCTCGCCCCCTCGAGGGATGAGGTATCTATGCTGAGGCTGCCGTTGTAGCTGGAGACGATTTCGTTACAGACGGCAAGCCCTATGCCTTGGCCAGCCTTTTGAGTGTCGGCGCGCACGCCGCGCTCTATGATCCGTTGACGAATGGCCTCGGGCACTCCTGGGCCGTCATCCTCCACGATCAAGACAAACTCGCTGTTATCGCTGTAACGGGCGGTGACCGCTACCTTACTGATACACAGCTTGAAGGCGTTCTCCATCAGGTTACCACACAGCTCCATCAGATCGCCTTTGTCACCAGGGAACACCTGATCATCGGGGATATCGGCGCTAAATTGGATCTGCTTGTCACGGTAGACCTTAAACAGCATCTGCGATAGCTGGTCGATCAGCGGCGCGACCAGGGTCTGCTCCTGCTTGAGGCCCTTACGGCCGAGCATGGCACGCTTGAGCTGATACTTGACCAACTGATCCATCTGACTGACTTGTTCCATGATCTTCTCGCTGGCCCCGGACTTGCTCAGGGTCTGGTCATCCGTGATGGCGTGCACCGCCGCCAGACGCGTCTTCAGGCTGTGGGCAAGATCGTTCATCGCGTTCTGGTAGCGCTCCTGTTGGGCACTGGATTGCACCAGCAGCTGGTTGAGCGCTTGGGTGACCCCTTCGAGCTCCACTGGGTAATCTTCGGAGAGCGCCTTGGCCTTGCCGCTGCTGACCTGGTGCAGCTCGTTACGCATACGCACCAGTGGGCGCATTCCCCAGTAGCCGGCACTGATCAATAGCACCAAGGCCAAGGCCAAGATCATGCCCAGGCGCCAGTAGGTGCGGCGGCTGAACTTGTCGAACTCCTTCTCCAGCTTCTGAGCGTCTTTCATCACCAGCAGGTTGTATTTTTGCTTGGCGATCTCCACCGAGAGCAGGTAGACGAAGTAGTTTTTACTGTCGGCGAGGTTGAGGTAGTAGGGTGGCGAGTCGAAGCGTATCTCGTTGAAGCGCTCGCAGGTATCGAACAGGCCGCGATCAACGGCCAGGGAGGAGGTCCACACCTGCTTAAACTCCTCGTTGCAGCTGGCGATGATATATTTTTCCGGGGTGTTGTTCTCGTCCAGCCATTCTGAGGTCTCGGGGATCAGGTCGTGCTCCCTTAGCTCGGCGGCTACCTTGGGGATCTCGGCGATAAGCTCGGCGGTCTCCTCGTTGTAGCTATTCTGGGCGTACAACAGGTTGACCAGCCAGGCGAGGCCGAAGCCCACCAAGGCGATGATGGAGAGCGAGGTGAGAAACATCCGCGTGAGCAGACGTTGTTTGGGTTTAAACCTTATTTGCATGGCAGATTAAACTTGTAACCTTGACCGCGAATGGTGGCGATGGGGTTTTCCAGTCCGCCCTTGGTCAGTTTCTTGCGCAGACGGCTCACCATTACTTCAATTGTGTTGGGATCGCCTTCCTTATCGCCATAGATCACATCCAGCAGTCGCTGTTTGGCCACCACCTCGTGACAGTGGCGCATCAGGTATTCGAGGATCTGATATTCGAACGCGGTCACTTCCATGGGGCTCTGATCCAGGGTGACCTGTTTGGCGGCCAAGTCTAGCTCCAGCGGTCCGCTGGTGATCTGCGGCTTGACGAAGCCCGCACTGCGACGCACCAAGGCGTCGAGCCTGGCGACCAGCTCCTCTTTCTGGAAGGGTTTCACCAGGTAGTCGTCGGCGCCAGCGTTGAGCCCCTCGACCTTATCTTGCCAGTTGACCCGGGCGGTGAGGATAAGAATAGGCGCCTTGAGTTCGGCCTTGCGCAGAGACTGGATCAGCGAGATCCCGTCTTGATCCGGCAGGCCAAGGTCTATGATGGCAATGTCTATGGGATAGTTAGTCGCCTGATAGAAGCCTTCTTTGGCAGTTTGGGCGACTTGAACCTGGTTGCCCAACTCACTCAGTTGTACCTTGAGGTGGTGGGACAGTAGGGGATCATCTTCAACGACCAAAATTCTCATATGCTTTGCCTATGTTTAATTATGTGCTCGCTCGGTGACCCGATAGGGGATTTGTAAACCAAGCGGAGGACGTTTTATAAAACATTAATTTATAATGGATTAGCTTAACAGGGACTGACTCATCTTAAAACAAAGTTTAGTTGTTAGATTTTTGTGAGCAATAAGGCCATGTTCCGCCTGTTAATTTGCCTGTCAAATGGTTAGAATCCGGTAAATTTCTTACTCATTTAGGCTTGGATATGTCCTTCGCTAAAATTCTACCCTTAATCTTTACCTGTTTGTTTGTGCCGGCGACGTTAGCCGAAAGCTTTACCTTTACTGCGATCCCTGATGAAAACGAGAGTCAGCTAAAGACGCGTTTTAATAAGGTGGCTAAGTACCTGGAGACAGAGCTGGGCGTTAAGGTGAACTATGTGCCGGTCAAATCCTACTCGGCAGCCGTTACTGCGTTTCGTAACAATCAGGTGCAACTGGCCTGGTTTGGTGGCCTCTCAGGCGTGCAGGCGAGACGACTGGTACCTGGCTCACAAGCGATTGCCCAGGGCTACGAAGATCAATACTTTAAGAGCTTCTTTATCGCTAACACCTCGGTACCACTGGAGATGTCGACCAACTTCCCGAACCTGAACGGTTATACCTTCACCTTCGGCTCTAAAGGGTCGACCTCGGGTCGCCTGATGCCCCAATTTTACATCGAGCGCAACATGGGCAAGCAGGTGAAGGATATCTTTACCCGTATAGGTTTCTCTGGCGACCATAGCCGTACCATTGCCCAAGTTGAGGCCGGTGCCTATCAGGTAGGCGCGGTGAACTATAAGGTGTGGGAAACCGCCGTAGCCAATGGCACAGTCGATACCAATAAGGTCAAGGTGATCTGGGAAACTCCAGCCTATCCTGACTATCAGTGGACGGTACGTGCCGATGCCGATCAACGTTTCGGCGAAGGCTTTACCGAGAAGCTGACCAAGGCGCTACTGGAGATGAAAGATCCGGATCTGCTGGCCAGCTTCCCACGTCAGTCGTTTGTTGAGGCAGACAACGCAGATTACGAGCCTATCGAATCTGTGGCCACGGCGATCGGCCTGCTAGATTAATAATTCTATGCTCCACATAGAATCACTCTCCCTGAGTTATCGTGAGACTCGGGTCATCGACGATCTTAACTTGTCGATTAAGCGGGGAGAGTCTTTAGCCATAGTCGGGCCCTCAGGGGCGGGTAAGTCGACGCTGCTGAGCTATATCTACGAGCAGCTTAAGCAAGACGCCGCCCTATGCAGTCAATCCCAAGGTTTGGTCGATGCCCTGAGCGTGTTCCATAACGTCTATATGGGCGCGTTGGCCAGGCACTCCTTTGCCTATAACCTGTTGAATCTCGCCTGGCCATTGGCGGTTAGGCGTGACGAGGTGGCCAAGCTGTGCGCCGAGCTCTACCTTGAGGCGCCGCTGCAGAAGCCCGTTTCTTCACTCTCTGGCGGCCAGCGCCAGCGGGTTGCCCTGGCGCGGGCACTCTATCAGCAAAAATCTAGCTTCATCGGCGACGAGTCGTTTTCCGCCCTCGATCCCGTGATGGCCCAGCGCCTGCTGAGTCTGGTCAAGGCCCGTCACGAAACCGTGGTCATGGTGCTGCATGACAGCGACTTAGCGCTGAGTCACTTCGATCGCATCATAGGCCTTAGCGAGGGCAAATTGGTGCTCGATAAGCCGACGAGTCAACTCGATGGTGAGCAGCTGGCTTGCTTCTTCGATGACCAGATGGCGGCGAGCTAGGGTGTGTACAATTAGATGTTTAACTCAGATGTTTAACTCAGATGCTTAACTTAGATGTTTAACTTTGTCGGGCCCTGGCAGCGACTGACATTGGGCCTCTGGTTGCTGGTGGGGATCAGTCTGCTGTTTGTCGATATTGAGATCATCAGCCTGGATCCCTGGGGGGAACTGCTGCGCATGGGGCAGGGGCTGCTGACACCAGATTTCTTCGCCACCGAGTCGCTGGTCAATGCTCTGTGGCAGACGGTGAGCTTCGCCCTGCTCGGGGTGACCTTTGGTCTGCTGCTCGGTTCGCCTCTGGCGCTGATTTATCGCTCCCCTTGGGTCGCGGCCTGCTGCGCCATGGTGCGGGGGATCCATGAGATCTTCTGGGCGCTGCTCTTTCTGCAAGTCTTTGGCCTGTCGCCGGTGACGGGTGTGCTGGCGATCGCCTTACCCTATGGCGCCACCTTCGCCAGGGTATTTCATGACATACTGCAGCAGGCGCCGAGTAGCACCAATGACACCTTGCCATTCGGTTGCGACAGGCTGAGTACTTACTTCTACGGAAAGCTTGGCCATGTGCTGCCTTTGATGCTGGCCTATGTGCGCTACCGGTTTGAGTGTGCCCTGCGCAGCAGCGCAGTGCTGGGCTTCATCGGCATGCCGACCTTGGGTTTCTACTTAGAGACCGCCTTTCGTCAGGGTAAGTATCATGAGGGGGCGGCGCTGCTCATCCTCTTTGTGGTCCTGATTGGCACTATCCCGCTCTGGTCACGCAGGCGTCTGTTGCCGCTCTATCTTTTGGCGGCGCTGTTTACCCTGCCTAAGCTGACCGGCGTCGATTTGCAGCTGGTCTGGCAGTTCTTAACTGTAGATATCCTGCCTCCTGGGATCCGTGAGGTGATCCATGGGCAGCAAGAGTTTGCACAGGGACTATCGCGATTTGCCAGCTGGTGGCAGCGCTTGACGCTGGAGCAGGCCTTGCCCGGCGTGGGCGCCACTTTAGTGCTGGCGGTGAGTGCGCTAGGCTTGACCCATCTGCTGGCACTGCTTGGTCATCGTTTTGCCAGTATGCATAGCCGCGGCAAGTTTTCTATGCCTATAGGGCAGCTTTTGCTACTGATCATGCGCTCCATGCCAGAGTATATTCTGGCCTTCATCTTCATGATGCTCTGTGGCCCCTCCATGTTGCCCGCCATCTTGGCATTGGGGCTGCACAACGGCGCCCTGATCGCCTACCTGCTGACGCGCCAGGATAGCCTGGTCAAACCCAGTGCCCTGTATCAGCGCCGCAGCGATCACTATGGCTATGAGGTGTTGCCGCGCATCTATCCCAACCTGATGTCGCTGCTCTTCTATCGTTTCGAGGTGATACTGCGGGAAACTGCCATCTTCGGCGTGCTGGGGGTGATGACGCTAGGTTTCTATATCGATAGCGCCTTTAGCGAGATACGCTACAACAATGCCTTCTATCTGCTTATCGTGACCGCTTTGCTCAACGTGCTGGTGGATAGCCTGGCGCGGCGAATGCTGGCCAAGCGCCTGAATCAAGGGATGGCAGTCGGCCAGGTATCTTGCGTGGTCTAACTTTTTTGCGAAAGACAAGTTAGCGAATGACTCGTTAGTGAATGATTATAAAATGAGAGTCTAGCGCCTAGCCTGTCTCAGGCGCTGCACGCCTTGGCAGCAAAATGATGCCAGCAGGGTAAACAGGGTCACCGCCGACATTATGATGGCGAGTCTTAGCCAGGGGGCGTCCATCGAGATGCGCATCTGCACATAATCCAGGCCGCTGAGGCCCCAGACGAAGATGGCGCTTAAGATAAGCACCAGCTGTAGGGTGCGGGTGATGGCCACGTGGCGAATGAGTAACAGCAGTGGCGCCAAGATGAAGGCCGCGCTGATCAGTGTCTGGCCGAAGCGCATAAAGTGGGCGCCGAGTAGTACAAAAGCGAGAAAGATGATGAGAATGCGCCACCACATGATAATTGCCTCAAGTTGTTGGAGTGAGAGTAAACATCTTGGTGGCAGATTACCTTGGGGCAGCGGCGCATTCTATCGCATTGTTCACAATTTCATTTATTTGCGATCATCATTGTTTAGCGCCTGTTGAAGTTTGCGCCTTTGGGCATCGCTCAGCTTGCCGGTTTCGATAAGCTGGATCAGCTGCTCTACATCGGCCTCGTCGTCGCCTCTTATCACCACAAATTCGTGCTCGCCATCGCCGTGGTATTTCATTTCGATCTCCGCTATCTCGGTGGCGATCTCGGCGATATCGTCCGATAACAGCTCAATGTTCTTATTAAATTCGCCGTCTTGCGTATCGATAATCACCTCAAACTCACGGGCTTTAGCCTCGAGCTCTGCGGCTTTACGTTCCATTTCGGCTCTTTTGGCCTCCATTTCAGCACTTTTGGCCGCAACTTTAACTTCTATCTTAGCGATGTGCTTGGCTAATTCGGCCTCTTTCTTGGCCATCTTCTTGGTGAGCGAGTCCATTCTGGCCTTGTCGGTCTCAGATAGCTCACTGTGGCGCAGGTAATGGTAGTGAGACTCGTCACCGTCGATCTGCTTGAGCAGGCGAACCATCTTATCTTGGGTCTCTTTAGGCAGTTTGGCGAGCTTCTGCCTGATGAGCTTCTCATCTTTTATCTCATCATCGCTGAAGCTGTAGTGGTGCTGTTTACCTTCAAGGTCCAGGGTCAACTTAGTGTCCTTGTCGCCATCTTGAATCAAGTTGGCCTTGAGTTGGTTGTCATTAAAATCGATTTGACGCACGTCGGTAGGCGCCGCCGTCAGGGTAAATGACAGTAGCGCAGAGCAGGCGATAAGCGAAGTGAGTTTATTGAGTTTCATGATGTTTCCTTCCATAGTGATGAATTATGATTTCCCTATGAGTTGCTAGAGGCGTGCCAAACTAGCGAAACTCAGACTGGATAAGGCATTCGCAAACAGCTGTCGTAAAAACTCGCCTGTCGCCCCAGGGGATTCACCCCCATATGGGACATGGATTTCCCGATATGGGGAAACTCATGGCTTAGTCTGGGCATGGCTAGAGACACCCGGCGGTTAATAGGGTGATTCACAAGGGGTTTTATCTTGGTACTGTTTTTGTATAACCTGAGAGGCGGGCGCTCTATTACTAATCTTCTCAAGCGCCGGCGCGGCATTGTTATCGAAACTAGAGGGCTCTATGTCGATTAAAGGTTATCTGTTTGTGCTATTTGGCGCGCTCATCCTGATATTGGGAGGCAGCCAGCTGCTGGTGTCCCATTTCTATAAGGCGCAGTTGCAGAGCGAGCTGAGTGAGCGCTCGCGGGATCTGTCGCAAAACCTGGTGAAGGTGCTGATCGACAACGTCGGCACAGAGCAAGAGTTTGTGGTGCAGTTCGATGAGCAGGACCTGCAGGAGTCTATCCAAGATGCCGAGGCGCTCAGGCAGGAGTTTGAGCAGGATATCGAATCTGTCTCCCAAGCGATTGCCCAGCTCAGCGAAGAGGTAGTGCGTATGGAGATGGAGACGGACAATGCCTCCGCCGAGCAGAAAGCCTTCTTTCGAGCCAAGCTGGCGGCCAAGCAGCAGGAGCTTAGGGATCATCTCAACGCCATGATGTCCTACGAGAGGGAGCTTAAGCAGCGTCAGAGAGCCAGTATTGCCGAGGCCAAGCGCGAGGCCGCCGATGAGTATCGCCGGCGCCTGCATGACGCCGTGAGCCAGATTGAGATAGACACCAACAGCTGGCTCGACAAGGGGAACGTGGCCATCATAGACGCGCCTATCTCGCCCACCACGCCTGAGAAGGGTAAGGTTGCCGTGGAATTTGCCCATGATATCAACTTGCCTAATCAGGAGACCAATGAGCAGCTGGAGCGTTTCAGCGAGTCCATGATAGGGGCGATTCTGATGAGCTCATTGGCTGGCCTCTTATTGGTCTATATGCTCAGTCATGTGATCAGCGCGCCGTTATCGGCCCTGGCGAAGGGCCATAAGAAGTTGGGGCAGGGGGAGCTTGGTTATCAGGTGGATGAGCGTGGGGTCAAAGAGCTAAAGAGTATCCTCAACGGCTTTAATAAGATGAGCAGTCAGCTCGCCTCCCTAAGCGAGCAGAAGAAGCAGATGGCGCAGCAGAAGCAGCTGGCCGAACTGGGTGAGGTGACCCGGGGGATCGCTCATAGCCTGCGTAATCCGTTGCACACCCTGGGGCTTTTGTCTGAGGCGGTCGCCCAGTCAGCGTCAATCGAGGATGCAAACAAGCTGCTCAGTCAGATGCAGCAGAAGATCGCCATGATGGACAAGAGCATTCAATCTCTGCTGACGCTGTCGAGCACCCAGGTGAATCGCCAGTCATGGGTGCCACTGGCAGCTACTGTGCAGGATATCTTGCTGGAGCTGTCGATCAACGGCAGCAAGCCCAGCATCGCCTTTCACTGTGAGGATCAAGGGGTTCAGGTGCAGGGCGCCGAGTCGGAGATCCGCAGCATCTTGCATGCTGTCATGATCAACGCGGTGGAGGCCACCCCGGACACAGGCCGTATCGATCTGACCCTGGCGGAAGATGATGAGAGTTATACCTTAGTGGTGGCCGATACCGGCAAGGGGATCAGCCCTGAGGTGCGTGATAAGCTGGCCCAGCCCCATGTGACGACCAAGGCGGAGGGTACCGGCATGGGGATATATATCGCCGAGCGTTTGATTCAAGGGCATTACGGTGGACGCATCACCTTCGATGATAATCCCGGTGGCGGCACTCTGGTGACCCTCTATTTCGCCAAGCCAGAGATTAATAAAACACAGCAAGAAGATAAGCCCCAGACAGAGGAAGTATGATGGAGCAGCCTAAGTTGCATATTTTGGTGGTTGAGGATGAGCCGGATCAGAGAGCATTGATCGTGCAGATGTTGACGGCCAACCAGTATTTGGTGGAGAGTGCCGACAGTGTCGAGCAGGCGATCGTGATGATTAAGGCATCGGCGCCGGATCTGGTGTTTTCCGACTGGAAGCTGGGACAGTTAACCGGCATGGATCTGCTTAACTATGTGCGCCGCGAACATCCGGACATGGGCTTTATCATCGCCACCGCCTACGGCACCATCACCCACGCGGTGGATGCCATGCAGGCGGGGGCAGATGACTATCTGGCCAAGCCCTATCAGCGCCAGAGTCTGCTGTTGGCCATAGAGAAGGTGGCCAAATCTATCGCCCTTAAACGGCAGAACCGTCGTCTCTCTTCCGAACTGTCTCAGCAGCAGGAGCTGGTGGGGCTGGTGGGGCGCTCCGCCTTGATGCAGAAGGTGTATCAGAGGGTACAGCGGGTGAGCGCCACAGATGCGACCGTGCTGATTGGCGGCGAGAGTGGCACGGGCAAGGAGCTGGCGGCGCGAGCGCTTTACCAGCTGTCGGGCCGTAGCCATAAGCCCTTCGTCGCTATCAACTGCGGCGCTATCCCAGAGTCTCTGGCCGAGGCGGAGCTGTTCGGCGCCGAGAAGGGGGCTTACACGGGGGCCAATACCCAGAAGATAGGTAAACTAGAAGCGGCCGATGGCGGCACCGTCTTTCTCGATGAGATAGGCGAACTGCCCCTGCTGCAACAGACCAAGCTGCTGCGTTTCTTGCAGGAGGGCGTGATATCCCGTCTCGGGCAGAACAGCGAGATCAAGCTGGATGTCAGGGTGATCGCCGCGACCCATAGGGATCTGCAGCAGGAGGTGGCCGAGGGGCGTTTTCGTGAGGATCTCTATTACCGCCTCAATGTGGTGCCTATCCATATGCCGGCGCTCCGGGAGCGACCCGAGGATATCGGCCGACTAGTGGAGCACTTTCTTAAACTCCACGCCAATCAATATGGCATGGAGGTGCCCAAGTTAAGCCGGGATACCTTAAAGTCGCTGCTAGACCATAGCTGGCCGGGTAATGTGCGCGAGCTGGCGAATCGCATCGAACGTTTCGTGTTACTCGGCGATGAAGAGGAGATGGTGCAGGAACTCGGCGCCGCGCCGCAGCCGCTGGATACCAGGCGCTTTGTCTTGCCGGAGGCAGGTATCGAGTGGGAGAGTTTCGAGAAGGATTGCCTGCGCCAGGCCCTGGACCGTTTCGAAGGCAATCGCACCAAGGCGGCTAAGTGTTTAGGCCTGAGCTATAAGGCCTTCCTATATCGATTAGAGAAATATCAGCTGGTCTAAATTAGCGGTGTGCTGTCGCATTAGCGGCCTGTTGTCGCTTGAGAAGTATTGATAGCGTCTATGTCAATTAAAGCGATAGCTTACCAGGCCGCGAGCAACAGCCTGAGTCTCATGCCCCAGCTGCTGGTGGCACCAGAGGTCTTAAAACGAATTTGCCCTTGCGTGTCGACGATATAGATGGCGGGGAAAACGCTTGCGCCCCAGGCTTGGTGCAGCATCTTCTCATCACCGATGACGTCAAACTGATAGTCGTGCTCCGTCATAAATTGGTTGATCTCATCATCTGTGCCCGAGGCAACGGCTATGCTGATCACCTTGTGCTGTTCGGCCACGCTATTGACCATGGGCGAGGTAACGCGGCAGACCGGGCACCAGGTGCCCCAGAAATAGACCAGGGTAACTTGCCCCTGCTCAAGTGCAATGGGCTGACCTTGGGTGGTGATGCCGCTCAGGGGCGGGGCCTCGCCTGAGATCATGTTGCGCTGCTGATAGCTGAGCAGGGCAAAGGCAAGTAGCGCCATTAATGCGGCATCTCTGAGATAGCGATACCGCTTGCGCCTAGGCTTAACGAACGGCATTAGCTTGCTTGCCAGGCTTTTGAAGGTCGATGACACAGAATTGAACCCTTAGGTTTAGCGCCTCACCGGCTAGAGAAACTCGGGCGGCGTCTGACGGGTCCAGATGCGGCTGTAGGCCATCAGCTGAGGATAGAAGGTGCGAAAGGCTATCTCTATCTCTGTATCCATCCGCTTAACCGTGTCGATGGCGCCATCGAAAATTTCCGGCTTAGAGACCCTTTTGCTCACCGCCTTGATGGTTTGATTCAGCCCTTCACGGCTTTCATAGGCGATAAGCCAGTTTTCCTGACGCATGCGGATGATGAGATCGCTCAGATTGACAGGCAGCTGCTCGGCGCTGCTGAGCGCTAGATAGGCCTGCTGGGCAAAGTCGGGCAGGGACAGGTGATGATACTCTTCCCAATATTTGGCCAGCATATGGTCAAAGGCCAGATCGATCAGTATTGGCGCGGCGCGCTGCAGCGTCTTGGGGAAGGCGGCCTTGAGCTCCTTGGTGAGCTCATGGCTATCGGTTAGCGAGTCTATCTGCCGGTGCAGCCAGATCCCCTGTTGCAGGGCCTTGGGATGGTCGGCGATATTGCCCTTGGCAAAATCACCGGCAAGATTGGCGGCAAGATCGGTTTTACTGTTATCTGCCAGGTGCAGATGAGCCAAAAAGTTCATTAGATAAAGTTAATTGCTTTGTTTAATCACGCTTTTCACGTTATCATGCCAACAGGTGCGATGAAACCTTTATTCTACGCGACGTTATCTTTAACCGACTGCTCGCTTAGGTATTGGGATCGACAGGATGTGCACCTATGACTCCTCATATTAATTATCGGTTTAAAGGATCATGGATGATGTGGAACTGGTTAATGAAACGCCTAGGCAAAAAATCTTCCTCTCGACGGCGGCGGGTCGAGGTCGATATCCCCTTCGAACAGCATAGTTATCGAAAAGCCAGCTTAGATCTACAGGCCAATATTGTTGTGGCCGACAAGGAGAAGAAGGCCAGCTAAGCGGTGTGTCTTGATCTTATCATCATCAGCCAATAGACTAGCGGCCGATTTATGCTAAGCAGAGACAGACTATGCGCGTTGCCGACTTTTCTTTCGATCTTCCCGATGAGTTGATCGCCCGTTACCCCATGCCTAATCGCACGGCGTCCCGACTATTGACACTCGATGGTAATAGCGGCGCGGTGGCGGACAAGCAATTTACCGATATCCTGGAGATGGTTAACCCTGGCGATCTCATGGTGTTCAACAACACCCGAGTGATCCCGGCGCGCGTCTTCGGTCAGAAGCAAACCGGCGGCAAGCTGGAGATCTTGGTCGAGCGTATGCTGGATGACAAGCGAATTCTGGCCCATGTGCGCAGCTCCAAGTCACCTAAGCCCGGCACCATCATCTGCTTAGACGGCGGCTATGAGATGACCATGCTAGCCCGTCACGACACCCTGTTTGAGCTTGAGCTCAACAGCGAGTCCACCATACTCGAGGTCCTCGAAGAGGTCGGCCATATGCCACTGCCGCCCTATATCGACCGTCCCGACGAGGATGCCGATAAGGAGCGCTATCAGACAGTCTATAACCAGAACCCTGGCGCAGTAGCCGCGCCAACGGCGGGTCTGCACTTTGACGATGCTCTGCTCGCCGCGCTGCAAGAGAAAGGGGTAAATGTTGCCTTCGTGACCCTGCATGTGGGCGCGGGCACCTTCCAGCCGGTTAGGGTTGACAGCATCTTAGATCATAAGATGCACTCAGAGTGGGCCGAGGTGCCTCAGGATGTGGTCGATAGTATTAAGGCCACCAAGGCGGCCGGTAAACGCGTCATCGCCGTGGGCACCACCTCGGTGCGATCATTAGAGAGTGCGGCCAAGGCCAGCGAAGGTGAGCTGCAGGCTTATAGTAGTGACACCGACATCTTTATCTACCCAGGTTATGAGTTTCAAGTTGTCGATGCCATGGTGACTAACTTCCACCTGCCGGAATCGACCCTTATCATGTTGATCAGTGCCTTTGCCGGCTTCGATGAGGTGAAAAACGCCTATCAGCACGCGATTGCGCAAAAATACCGCTTTTTCAGCTATGGCGATGCCATGTTTGTGACTAAAAAAGCGATCTAAGCGATGATTTTGCTTTAAAATACCCACCCACACTTGAGGTGGGTATTTTTTTAGAGATTTTTATTGATAAGGGTTGATACTGAGTTGTTTGCCCTTATCTCTATTGTTCAGCTGTGTCTGTTTTAATGGCACGAAGAGAGTCAGACTGTTTCTCTGGCGAGGTTAAAAATGAAATTTGAATTAGATACAACCGATGGTCGCGCGCGTCGCGGTCGCTTAGTGTTCGAACGCGGTACGGTAGAGACCCCGGCATTCATGCCAGTGGGCACCTACGGTACGGTTAAAGGGATGACGCCAGAAGAAGTGCGTGCCACAGGCGCCGACATTCTGCTGGGGAACACCTTTCACCTTTGGTTACGTCCTGGCGAAGAGATCATGCGTAAGCATGGCGATCTGCATGACTTCATGAACTGGCAGCGTCCTATCTTAACCGATTCAGGCGGATTCCAGGTATTTAGCCTGGGTGACATTCGTAAGATCACCGAAGAGGGCGTACATTTCCGCTCGCCAATCAACGGCGAGAAGATCTTCATGGACGCGGAAAAGTCGATGCAGATCCAATACTCGCTGGGCTCAGATGTGGTGATGATCTTCGACGAATGTACGCCATACCCGGCGACCCACGACGAGGCACGTAAATCGATGCAGATGTCGCTGCGTTGGGCACAGCGTTCACGCGATGAGTTCGATCGTCTGGAAAACCCTAACTCCCTGTTTGGGATCATTCAGGGCAGTGTGTATGAAGATCTGCGCGATGAGAGCCTTAAAGGCTTGTTAGAGATAGGATACGACGGTTATGCCGTCGGTGGTTTGGCGGTTGGGGAGCCAAAGGAAGATATGCACCGTATTCTGGAGCATGTCTGCCCGCAGATCCCGGCCGATAAGCCGCGTTACTTGATGGGGGTAGGTAAACCGGAGGATCTCGTTGAGGGGGTACGTAGAGGTGTCGACATGTTCGATTGCGTCATGCCGACTCGTAACGCGCGCAACGGCCACCTGTTTACCAGTGAAGGCGTTATCAAGATCCGCAATGCGCGTCATCGTGATGATACTTCACCGCTCGATGCTAAGTGTGACTGTTACACCTGTAAGAACTACTCACGGGCGTATCTGTACCATTTAGATCGTTGTAATGAAATTTTAGGAGCACGTTTAAACACCATTCACAACTTGCGTTACTACCAAATGTTGATGGAAGGTTTGCGTGGCGCTATCGAGACAGGTACATTAGACGCCTTTGTTGAGGAGTTCTATACCAGTCAAGGTCGCGAAGTTCCTAAGTTATCCGATTAATTTTACTGCTAATAAGAAGAGAGAAATATGTTCATTTCAAATGCATACGCAGCCGATGCGCCAGTAGGTGGTGCGGGTGGTACCATGGAACTGGTTTTCATGCTGGTCATTTTCGGTCTGATCTTTTACTTCATGATTTTCCGTCCGCAATCTAAGCGCGTAAAAGAACATAAGAACCTGATGAGCTCGTTGAGCAAGGGTGATGAAGTGCTCACCAGTGGTGGGATCTTGGGTAAGATCGCTAAGATCAGCGATGACAACGATTATGTGTTGCTGACGATCAACGAAACCTCAGAAATCACAATCAAGAAGGATTACATAGCGGCTGTTTTGCCTAAAGGGTCTATTAAGTCACTTTAAGTTGAAAGTTAAGTCACTTTAAGCCAAGAGGGCGATGGTGTGTTAAATAAATACCCAATGTGGAAGAACCTGATGGTGGCGTTGATCATCGCCGTCGGTGCCTTCTACGCAATACCAAATTTATTTGGTGAAGATCACGCGGTGCAAGTCGTGGCCACACGTGGCGCGGAAGTTAATGCTTCGACTCAGAGTGAAGTCACTGACATCCTGTCGGCGAAAGGCATCGCGGTAAAGCGTTCAGAGTTGGAAAACGGTCAGCTATTGGTACGTGTTGCCGATGCGGACCAGCAACTGCTGGCGAAAGAAGCAATTGCCGAGGTACTCGGCGACAAATATATCGTGGCACTTAACCTGGCACCGGCTACGCCTCAGTGGTTGGAGTCTATGGGTGGTAGCCCGATGAAGCTGGGTCTGGATCTTCGCGGTGGTGTGCACTTCCTGATGGAAGTGGACATGAGCGAGGCGATCCGGAAGATGACCGAAGCGAAAATTGCCGATTTCAGAACCGATCTTCGTGGTGAAAAAATTCGTTATGCGGGTATTCGCAATACCCCTAAAGGGATTGAGATCAAGTTTCGTGATGCCGAGAACTTAGCTAAGGCAGAACGATTCCTCAAGAGCCGCACTAACGAGATGGTGTTCGTCGATGCGTCGTCTGGTAGCGATTTCATGCTGTTGGCGAACATGAGCGAGATCTACCTCAAGCAAGTTAAAGAGGAAGCGCTGCAGCAGAACATCACCACCTTGCGTAATCGTGTAAACGAGTTGGGTGTTGCCGAGCCTGTGGTTCAGCGCCAAGGCGCGGAGCGCATCATCGTCGAACTACCGGGTGTTCAAGACACGGCCCGCGCCAAGGATATTCTGGGTGCTACGGCTTCTATTGAATTCCACATGGTAGACGAGAAGGCCGATGCGGCGGCGATTGCAGCCGGTCGCGTATCACCAGGTTCGCAGATCTATGATCGCCGTGAAGGCGGTAAAGTGGCTCTGCAAAAAGAGGTGATGCTCACCGGTGACCATATTCAGGGCGCACAGCCAAGTTTCGATGAATACAGCCGTCCTCAGGTGTCTATCAACCTGGATTCTAAGGGTGGTTCTATCTTCTCCAACGTGACCAAGGACAACATCGGTAAGCCGATGGCGACCCTGTTCATCGAGTATAAAGATAACGGTGCCAAGAATCCTGACGGCAGCGTGAAGATGGATAAGATCGAAGAGGTGATTTCGGTTGCGACCATCCAGGGGCGTCTGGGCCGTAACTTCGTTATTAACGGTCTTGATCACTCTGAAGCGCAAAGCCTTGCCCTCTTGCTACGTGCCGGTGCCTTGATTGCACCTGTCTCAATTGTCGAAGAACGCACCATTGGTCCTAGCCTGGGTGCGGAAAACATCGACAACGGTCTGCAGGCGATGATCTGGGGTATGGCGGTCGTGTTGATCTTCATGTTGGTTTACTACCGTGGCTTTGGTCTTATCGCTAACCTGGCGCTGACGGCTAACCTAGTAATGGTAGTGGGCGTCATGTCTATGATCCCCGGCGCAGTGCTGACCCTGCCGGGTATTGCTGGTATGGTATTGACAGTCGGTATGGCGGTTGACGGTAACGTACTGATTTACGAACGTATTCGTGAAGAGTTACGTGCAGGACGCAGCGTACAACAGGCGATCCATGAAGGTTATGGCAACGCGTTCTCCACCATTGCCGATGCCAACATCACCACCTTTATGACGGCCTTGATCCTGTTTGCCGTGGGTACCGGTGCCGTGAAAGGCTTCGCCGTGACCCTGATGATAGGTATCGCGACCTCTATGTTTACCGCCATCGTGGGTACTCGCTCGATAGTTAACGCTATCTGGGGTGGTAAGCGCGTGAAGAAACTGTCTATTTAAGGGGACGTTGACCATGTTCGAGATTTTATCAATTAAAGGCACGATCAACTTCCTGCGTCACGCCGTAGCTATCAGTGCGCTATCACTTGTCTTGGTGCTCGGCTCACTCGCTTCTCTGGCCGTGAACGGGATTAACTGGGGATTGGATTTCACCGGCGGTACCGTCGTTGAGATGGAGTTTAAAAACCCTGTCGATCTAAATCAGCTGCGCGCAGCCCTGACCTCAGACGAGACAGATGGCGCCGTGGTGCAGAACTTTGGTTCAAGCCGTGACGTGCTGATCCGTCTTCCGGTAAAGGAAGGCGTTAAGAGCGACCTACAGGTTGCGCATGTGATGGAGGCCGCGGCCAAAGTCGATCCAGGCGTGACCCAGAAGCGTGTCGAGTTTGTTGGTCCTCAGGTGGGTAAAGAGCTTGCCGAGCAGGGCGGCCTGGCCGTCTTGGTGGCGCTGATCTGTATCCTTATCTATGTCTCTTTCCGTTTCGAATGGCGTCTAGCGCTTGGTTCGGTAGCGGCATTGGCGCATGACGTGATCATCACGCTCGGTGTGTTCTCTCTGTTTCAGCTGGAGTTTGACCTGACGGTGCTGGCGGGTGTGCTGACGGTGGTGGGTTACTCACTCAACGATACTATCGTTGTGTTTGACCGTATCCGTGAGAACTTCCTCAAGATGCGTAAGGGCACGCCAGAAGATGTGGTGAACAACTCTATCACCCAAACCATGAGCCGTACCATCATCACCACAGGTACTACCCTGGTGGTGGTTGTGGCCCTGTTCCTCAAGGGCGGCACCATGATCCACGGCTTCGCGACAGCCTTGCTGATGGGTATCTTCGTGGGTACCTTCTCCTCTATCTATGTGGCGAGTTTCCTGGCTGTAAAACTGGGGATCAACCGCGAGCATATGATGCCGGTGGAGATCGAAAAAGAGGGTGCGGATCAGGATGCATTGATGCCATAGGCGCATGCTGCCCGGCCAAATTGGCAATAAAAAAGCCACGATTTCGTGGCTTTTTTATTGCCAATTTGGCCGGATCCCGACTCGACAAAATGTAAGTTTTAAGGCTAGGATGTTCAGCGATTAATCAATACACCTGATAATTTGCCAAAAAGAGCAAGCGTTGTAGGGGATAAAGATGGAAGAGCGCAGTAAGTTGGTGGCCGGCGGTAACTTGTTACAGGCCCATGCTTGGAAAGGGATGTTGGAGGCCTGCGGTATTGGGGTCGAACTGCGAGGCGAGGCCTTGCTGGGTGGGATCGGCGAGTTGCCGGTCGATTTGCAGGATGTCGAGCTGTGGGTAGCCGAGTCTCAGTATGAGGCGGCCAGGGCGCAGCTTGAGACCTTAAACAGCGAGAGTCCCAAGTGGCAGTGCGTCAAATGCCACGAGATGAATGAAGGTAACTTTGAGCTCTGCTGGCATTGCAGCGCCGAGCGTAGCGAGCAGCTTAGCTAGTAGTGCTTGCCGCTCGCTGAGGCTTACTTTACTCTTGTCTTATCCTTAGTCGAGACAATTTATTTAATCGATGCAATATTTCCCCATTTTCGCCCAGGCCGACGGGCTGAAGATCCTGATGATAGGCGCAGGCGAAGTTGCCAGCCGTAAACTCGAGTTACTGACCCGTACCCAGGCTCAAATTAGGGTGATCGCCCCGAATGTCTGTGACGTCGTGATGGCGATGGCTAATCAGGGGCAGATCGCCCTGGAGCAGCGTTTTGCCGAACTCGACGACCTCGAAGGGATAGATCTGCTCTATATGGCGACCAGTGACGAGCCTCTCAATCGTCAGTTTGCCCTGCAGGCCAAGGCACTTGGGCTCTGGGTCAATGTGGTCGATGCCCCCAAACTCTGTAACTTCATCACCCCCGCCATCGTCGACAGGGGCCGCTTACAGGTCGCTATCAGCACCAGTGGCGCCGCCCCCGTGTTTGCTCGCGAGCTTAGGGCTCGTTTGGAGACCTGGCTGCCAGCATCCTTGAGTGAGCTGTTCGATTTCATTGCCGATAAACGCACCGAGGTACAGCATCGCCTGCCGGCGTTTGAGCAGCGTAAGTTGTTCTGGGAGCAGTTCTTCCGCCTCAATGGCGACAGATTTGATGAGCGCACGGATAACTATTTCGAGCAGGCGTTCGGTACGCTTTCGGGTAGCGGCGAACTCTTGCTGCTCGAGGCCCACACCCCAATCGATCTGCTGCCCCTGGCCGCCGTGCCTATGATGCAGCGTCTCGACTGGCTCTGTAGTGACTTAGCGCTGCCAGAGCGTCTGTCTGAGTTGGTGCGCCGCGACGCCGGACGTCAGCCCATGTTACCGCTCAGTGAGTTATCAGCCAGGTTAGACAAGGGCGAGCGGGTGATGGTCTATGGTGAAACTGAGACCATAGCCCAGCTGGTGGCCCATTTCCCCATGGCGAAACACCTGCGCCCGGGCGCACTGTAACGCATCTCTTGCTCAAAGGGCGTCTAATTAGGGTAAACTAGGCGCTTTACTCTTAACGACTGAGCATTATGGCGCCCAAAGCAACCGTTTATAAAGTGCAGCTGCAGATTGCCGACATGGATCGTGGCTACTATCAAGATCACTCCCTCACGCTTTCACAACACCCATCCGAAACCGATGCCCGCATGATGGTCAGGCTGCTGGCCTTTGCCCTGAACGCCAGCGACACCCTGGCCTTTAGCAAGGGGCTGTGCGTCGAGGGGGAGCCCGAGCTGTGGCAGAAATCCTTGAGCGACGAGATAGAGCTGTGGATCGAGTTTGGTCAGAGCGATGAGAAGTGGCTGAGAAAGGCCAGCAGCCGCGCCGATAGGGTGTTGCTCTATACCTATGGCGGCCGCGCCGTGCCTATCTGGTGGCAGCAAAATGAGCAGGCTCTCAGCCGTTATCAGAATCTTGCGGTGTGGAACTTGCCCGAAGAGCAGGTGAAGGCGATGGGCGAGATGGTTAGTCGCAACATGAGCCTGCAATACAATATCAGCGAGGGTGAGGTGTGGCTCTCCAACGATAGCGGCAGCGTGCATATTACCCCTGAGCAGCTAAAGGGATAATACGCTCTGGCGTTTAGCGCTAAAACGATTGGTGTTGTGAGCGTCACAGATACCGGCATAAAAAAACCAGTCTTGCGACTGGTTTTTTACTTTGGGGGATGTTACGGAGTGTTTAGGCTTCTTCTGGTAACTCTTCTTCGCCGCGGCCCTTAGTCTTCACTATGATGAGTGCGGTAATTACCAAGGTCGATACCACACCGGCAATGGTAGAAACCGTCATAGGTAGGCCTGCACCTAAGGTGGCAGAGTTCAGCAGGAAGCTAATAACCACTGTGGTCATGAACATGGCCGGTACGGTACAGATCCAGTGCAGCTTGTTATGACGCAGCAGGTAGGCAGAAGCGGTCCAAAGCATCATCACGGCTGTGGTCTGGTTAGCCACACCGAAGTAACGCCAGATCACCCCGAAGTCGACCTGAGTCAGAATCGCACCAATCACAAACAGTGGGATAGCCAGGACCAGACGCTTAGGCAATGCAGTCTGTGGCATCTTGAAGAACTCAGACAAGATCAGACGTGCAGAGCGGAATGCGGTATCGCCAGAGGTGATAGGGAGAACAATCACACCCAGGATAGCCATGAATCCACCCACAGCGCCTAGCAGGCCGGTAGAAGCTTCATACACAACGTTTGCAGGGTTACCCGCCATGCCGGCATTCAGACCTTCTACGCCGCCGAAGAATGACAGGGCGATAGCACACCAGATCAGGGCGATAATACCTTCACCTATCATGGCACCGTAGAACACGAAACGGCCATTAGACTCATTCTCGACACAGCGAGCCATCAGCGGTGACTGAGTGGCGTGGAAGCCAGATACGGCGCCACAGGCGATGGTGATGAACAAGGCAGGCCAGAGAGGCATGTCGTTAGGGTTCAGGTTAGACAGGAAGTCACCGGCGCTGAAACCTGGCAGCAGGGTGTGCTCGCTAGAGACGATCAGTGCTATGGTCAGACCCACAGACATGAACAGCAGCAGGGCGCCGAAGAAAGGATAGAGGCGACCAATGATCTTGTCGACCGGCACGATAGTGGCGATCAGATAGTAGGTGAAGATAATGCCTAGGAATAGGCTAACGTCCCAACCGGTCAACTTGCCTAGGAGGCCAGCTGGCGCCGAGATAAAGACCACGCCCACTAGCAGTAGGAGTATGATGGCAAACACGTTCATGAAGTGCTTGGCGCTGTTGCCCAGGTACTTACCGGCAAGGTTTGGCACAGACTGGCCATTGTTGCGCACCGACAGCATGCCAGAGAAGTAGTCGTGCACCGCACCGGCGAAGATACAACCGATCACGATCCACAGCATGGCGGCTGGACCATAGAGGGCACCTAAGATAGGGCCGAAGATGGGGCCGACGCCAGCAATGTTCAGCAGCTGGATCAGGTAGACCTTACCTTTTGACATAGGCACATAGTCGACGCCGTCTGTCTTGGTAAAGGCGGGGGTTTGGCGAGCGGTATTGATACCGAACACCTTCTCAACAAACTTACCGTAGATGAAGTATCCGCCGAGTAGCAGGCCGACACACATTAGAAACCACATCATAATTAGTACTCCCATTTAAAGTTAACAAGAGTGTAACCTGTCGGCAATTTAAGGAAACCGACATTTAGGTGAGTGGTCGAATAAGCAGATTAAGCGGTAAAATCGAGCCGGTAACTGTATTAGTGAAAGCCGAAGAGCTGTTTTATCGGTTTCAGGAAGCGGCGGGAGACGGGGACCGTCTTACCCGAGTGGGTCAGGACCTCGGCGCCGTTTTCTAAGATCACTATCTCGCTGATCGCCTGGGGTGAGACCAGATACTGCTTGTGGCAACGCACCAGATCTGTCTTCTCCTCCAGCACCTTGAGGGTCAGATGGGTGTGCACCTGCTCCTGCGCCGTGGTGACATGGATGCCGCTGAGATCGCTAAAGGCAAACTCCACCTCTTCGACGTTGATCACCTTGAGACGGTTACCGCAGTAACAGGGGACATGTTCGAGCTGGGTGGGCAGCACGGCATCGAGTGGCACCTGGTGCAGGTCTCGGCGCACCCTGGAAATCGTGGTGGCCAGGCGCGCCTCGTCCACGGGTTTGAGCAGATAGTCGAAGGCATGGTTGTCGAAGGCCTTGATGGCGTATTCATCAAAGGCGGTGACAAACACCACCCTGGGCATGCTGTCGGGATCCAACATGGCCACCATCTCGAGCCCGCTTATCTTGGGCATCTGAATATCGACGAAAATAAGCTGCGGTTTGAGTTTGCCTATGGCCTGCATCCCCTCGATGGCGTTGCTGCATTGGCCTATCACTTCGAGATCGGGATAGATCTTGAGTTGGTCGTTGAGGGCTTCGCGGGCAAAGGGTTCATCATCGATAATTAAGCAAGTGATCACGCTGTGGGTTCCGTTTGTGCCGCATCATTTAGCGGCAGGGTAATAATGACTTGAGTAAAACGGTCCTTCTCGCAGTTGATCTTAACGCCATAATTAGGGCCAAACAGGCTCTGGATCCGCTTATGGACGATGGACATACCTAATCCTGAGGTGTCTGTATTGAGCTCTTCGCGATACAGACCTGCATTATCTCTTACTTCCAATACTAATAAATCTTGCTCGGCTCTGCCACTGACCCAGATTTCTCCGGGTTCCAGCAGGTGCGAGGTTCCATGCTTCACCGCATTTTCTATGATGGGCTGCAGGGTAAAGGCCGGTAGGCGGTAATGGTGCAGCGTGGCTGGAATGTCGATATGCACGCTGAGCTTATCGATAAATCTTGCCTTCTCTATGGTGAGGTAGGCGTCGATATGTTCCAGCTCATCGCTGAGGGTCACCAGGCCTGTGGTGCGCTTGAGGTTGATGCGCAAAAACTGCGATAGGTGTTGCAGCAGCTGCCGCGCCATCAGGGGATCCTTGCTTATGATGGCGGCGATGGTGTTGAGCGCGTTAAACAGAAAATGGGGATTGACCTGCGCCTGCAGCAGCTTGAGCTCAGCCTGAGTCAGCAGGCTTTGTTGCAGCTCATAGCGACCGTAGAGGATCTGGTTACTCATCAGCCTGGCGATCCCTTCACCTAGCGTGCGGTTAATGTTGAGAAACAGCTTATTCTTGGGCTCATAGAGTTTGATGGTGCCTATCACTTCAGACTCGCACCTCAGGGGGATCACCAGGCTGGAGCCAAGGCGACACTGAGGCGAGATGGAGCAGGCATAGGGGGTCTCCACACCGTCGGCGAACATGACACAGTTCTGTTCTATGGCATCTTGGGTGATCTTAGATGAAATGGGCGTGCCGGGAATATGATGATCGTCGCCGATGCCGATAAACGCCAGTAGTTTTTCTCTATCGGTGATCGCCACCGCGCCGACATTAGTCTCCTCCAATATGATCTGCGCCACCTTAGTGCTGCCCTCCTGATCGAATCCCTTGGAGAGGATCCCGACGCTGCGCTCGGCAATCTTAAGCGCCTTGGTGGAGAAGGCTGAGGAGAGCTTGTCGAACATGGTCTTCTGATCCCGCACCATGCTCATGAAGAGGGCGGCGCCGATGGAGTTGACCGTCAACATGGGCAGGGCTATCTGTTTCACCAGGGCTAGGGCATCACCATAGGGCTTGGCGATGGCCAGGATCAGCGCCATCTGTAGCATCTCGGCCGAGAAGGTGACCAGGGCGACCAGCAGCGGCGCATAGACCATCTCGCTGCGGTTTTGCTTTCGCAGGTAATAACCGACTATGCCCGCCGATAGACCCTCTAACGTGGTGGAGATGGCGCAGGCCAAGTCGGTAAAGCCGCCCATGCTGTATCTGTGCAGGCCGCCGGTTAAGCCCACCAAAAAGCCGGTAACCGGTCCACCTAACAGGCCACCGAGCACGGCGCCCATGGCGCGGGTATTGGCGATGGCGTCGTTGGTCTGCTCACCAAAATAGGTGGCCATGATGCAGAAACCCGAGAAGATAAGATAGATGTAGATCTTATGGGGCAGTCGAGTTGCGGTCTCGGCAAACAACTTAAACAGCGGTGTCTTACTCAGCAGGTACACTATGACCAGGTAGAGGCACATCTGTTGGGTCAGCAAGAGGATCAAAGGCATAGAAACTTGGGTACTCGTGTGGGAGAGGCCTTAGTGATCCTCAGCATAGCACTGGCGCTGGTTTTAGGACAAGGGTGGGCTTTGCGCACGGGATCAAAGTTTCTGCTACCGAGATAGGTTATAAAGTGACATCTATTTTATATCTTTTAGGAAGAGTATGTCAGATTCAATTCATGGCCATCAGGTGATGGAACTTATGTTGTCCTTGGGCCGCGCAATATCTAAGGGGGAGCTGACTCAGCTCATGCATAAGGAGTTTGGTGAGCAGGCTCGTTATCATACTTGCTCGGCCAGCGAGATGGACGCCCAGGAGCTGATCGCGTTTCTCGAGCGTAAGGGTAAGTTTACCGAGTCGGCCGAGGGGATAGCCACCGCAGCCGATCGTATCTGTAATCACTAACGAATGATTAGTCTTGGCTGAGCTCTATCAGGGCTTGTAGCTCGGCCTTGGATTTTCTGGCGAACTCGGTGATCATCATACGGATCAGCCGAGACTTGGCGACCTTGCTCTCCTTCGCCAGGGTATTGAGCTGGGCTATGCTGGCCTCGGTCAGGGTGAAGGTGGCGTGGCGAAAGATGCGGCTCGCCTGCTTCTTCTGGTTGACCGTGGTGTTGGTTTTGCGTGACTTTTTGACGCGATTGGAAAGGCTCGGCTGACCAAATGCATAGTTGTTGGCATCCTCGATAAATTCTTCAACCGACAATTTCTTGCGAGGTTTGGATTTACGACGTTTAAGATCAGTTAAGCTCATAGGAATTTTCTGGTGGTATCGCAAACAGTTCGTCTGCGATAGCACGTATCTCGGCGGCGGCTTTTCCATCCGGTTCGATTTCGATGACCGACGATCCCTGTTCTTCACTGTCATCGTAGACGTTGCGGCTAAAGGTTACCGCGTCCAGCACCCTGAGCCCGAACGACTCAACCACCTCTTTGGCCTCCAATATGCGTTTATATTGGCTGGGCAGCGCAGGACATTGTGTCATCACCACGGTTGCAACCATCTTAGGGTTAACCATCTTACAGGTGCTGAGCATATCTTCCATATGGGGGAGGGTCTTGAGATCCCGCCGCTTGGGCCTGAGTGGCAGCACCACATAGGTGGCTACCGACATGGCCGCGCGCATCGCCAGGTTATCCTGACCGCCACAGTCTACGATCACATAGTCGAACCTTTGGTCTAACCCAAGCAGATCATTACGAATTTTACCGTACAGTTGAATACAGTTGATCGCGGGCAGACTGGCATCTTCGTTACGGGCCTGGATCCAGTCTGAGGTGGTGCGCTGGGGATCACAGTCGACCATTAATACATTGGCATTGTATTTTTGAGTGATATGTACGGCGATATTCTGGGCCAGGCAACTCTTGCCCGCGCCGCCTTTCTCACCCCCAACAAGCAGAATCATAGCGTGTCTCCCTCAAGCATTGGCACTGGTTTATGTCGCAGAACTTGTGCTGTTTAGTATAGAACAGAGTTATGGATACTGCCTGAACTCCCGTTTTTAGTTCACTGAAAAGGCTAAATAATTTGCATCGCAACCTGGAAACGGTGCGGGCCACATTCGCTGCAGCGACACACCTGAGCCTTGATGCTGTTTTGTTTATCTGTATTGGGATTGAAGGTGACGGTGAGCAGTTCGCCCAGGGTAAAGGCCTGCTTGTATTCAATCAGCACACCACGACGTGCCAGATCCATACAGATAGCATCATCTGTGTGCACCACACCTAAGCCATCTGTCCATGAGATCAGGATGCGTTCGGCTTCCATGTCAACCCGCAGGGATTGACGGCGTTCTTCAAAATCTTCGTGGCTTTGATCCATCAGAGTATTCCTTGCTGTTAGAGATAGGGGTAAAGCCTTTTAAACGTAGCACAGTTTATGAGGGAAATAATAGTTATAACAACATGAATAACGGTTAGTTATTTGCAGGCGAGCTGATGGGGTAAACCGGCTAGTGAGGAGCGATAAGGAGTGAATAGGCGCGCAGTGACGCTTGAGGGATTTACGTGTGTCGGCCGAGTCAGGCATTTTGTGATAAGAGGGGCGGCGCTTACCGTCTTAATAGCTTACCGCCCCATAACTTGCTGGCCATTGCCTGCCTAGAGCTCACTGGCTCTTAAACAGGCTAGTGGTCGTCCTCTTTACGAGGATAGGGGAGCTTTAGCTGACCCCAGCGGATCACGATAACCGTGCTGGCGAGTACCAAGGTTGATACAGATATGGCCAGAATGCGCCAGTCTTCCATTCCCTTCATATCGAGAATCAGATAACGGGCCAAAGCGACGATGGCGATATAGAGCGGCATTCGCACCGGCAACTTACCCGATTCGGCATAGTTGGCCACCATGGCCAGCACCTCGAGATAGATGAAGAGTAGCAGCAGATCAGCCAGCGCCACCTCTCCCATCTTGATGATATGCGCTATCTCTTGCCCTATGGCCACTATGGTGGCGATGGCGATGATAATTAAAACAAAATGTTCTATTGCTTTGAGGCTTTTAGAGCCATATTGCGTGTAGAGTTTTCCCATAAATAGCGCTCAATAGTGTTTTTATAGATGGTAACAAGTATTGAGCGCTACGCCAGCGTCTGGGTGTGATGCTTTTCACAATCTGACGCTTTAGCCTCTGTTAGGCGCCTAGCCCGGTCTG
The DNA here is from genome assembly GCF_007636505.1 of Shewanella sp. KCT. Taxonomy (NCBI): domain Bacteria; kingdom Pseudomonadati; phylum Pseudomonadota; class Gammaproteobacteria; order Alteromonadales; family Shewanellaceae; genus Shewanella; species Shewanella sp. KCT. Next base: position 15,869 of record NZ_LVDJ01000021.1, on the reverse strand, counting down.
CCATCTATCCTTGGCGTGAGCAAAATGGGGGCATAGCAGATAACGAAGGTGCCAAAGGCGAAGATCCAGGCGACCATCGCTATAGTCAGCCAGAGCATAAACTGCGTCGGGAACAGGCTGGCCAAGACCCGGGTGATGGTCGAGATAAGGATCAAGGCGAAGGCGCCCGTCATTACCTTAGGTGGCAAGAGGTTACGACCCGTGTGACCTAGCGAGACCCTGGCCATCATCGCCAGGATCATACCACCCAGTCCCCCCACCGTCATGGCATGCAAACCGGCAGAGACGCTGGCCCCTACAGCGATCAGCAGTAGACCCACAGGGATGCAGAGATAGCTCAGGTGTAGCGACCAGAGCAGTGGCACGCCAAAGGTAGACTGCACGCCCCAACGAGACCAGCGCACCAGCAGGGTGAGCCCGGCCACGGCGGCGCAGAGCATTATTGCAAGTGGCTGACCGATAAGCATGGCGATAAAGAGCGCCATCAGGCTGACGAAGGTGAGCTTCTCCAGCCAGGAGATATTGTCGAGTCGCTGCCACTGAGTGGCTCTGTCGGTGAAGAAGGGGATAACCCGACCACCGATGAGGGCCACTATGGTGACCATCAAGATGGTGGCGCCATGAAAGGCGTGGGATACCAGCAGGCTGTTATGGCTGCTGACGCCGTAGTAACTCAGGGCGTTGGCTACTGTCAGCAGGAGGAGAATGGGGATGAAGGCAAAGTTGCGCCATTGTCTGACGGCGATCACTTGTCTCGCCAATACCAGTGCGGCCGCCGGAGCAAAAAGCAGATCCAGCATGGCGACCACCTCAAACGTGCCCCATTGATTGTTTGCCAGCAAGATGCGCGGCGCCAGCCATAGCAGGAAGAGGGCGCCCAGAGGCCAGCCCTTGATACTCTTCTGGCCGGTCCAGGTCTGTGAAGCGGTCAACAGGAAGCCAGCGACAATCGCCATCACGAAGCCGAATAACATCTCATGGCCGTGCCACCATAGTGGATTACCATGGGGCGTGAAGCCGAGACGACCGGTGAGAAAGCTTCCCCACAGCGCCAGGGCGACCAGGCTGAACAGGGCGCCAAACAGGAAGAAGGGACGAAATCCCAAACGCAGCAGGGCGAGTTTGGGTTGGAGATGGGCGGGTTCGTCGATGTTAAGCATACGCGTCTCATTAAATATCCGAGTAATTATGTCGGGTATTATAAGGTGTAATTTATATGCATGTAAATAAGCGCCGCTAGCTTTTAATGAATATCGATTGAATCAGGGCACCGGCTTTGAATGAAGGCGGTTTCTTCGCCTAGCATTTTTCGCGTGGCAGCTTTTAACAGTGCGCACCCTTGAGGAAAGCTTATGGCAACTGATGGTTGAATGCAGGATAGACCTAGAGAAAGCGCTATTCATAGACATAAACAAAATCAATTAACAGATGCCTTAAAATTCAGACATAAAAAAACCGCCATGAAGGCGGTCTTTAGCGTGCGATGCTATTTAATCCGGGGATTAACGCTTAAGGGCATCGCTCAGCAGAGGGCGGAAGCTCTTCACCATGGCAACAGTCGCCTTAGGGCTACCTGCGATGATGTTGCCTGAACCCATGTAGCCATGGTTGCCGGTAAAGTCGGTAACTGTACCGCCAGCTTCACGGACGATCAGGTCGCCAGCGGCGATATCCCAAGGCTTGAGACCGATCTCGAAGAAAGCGTCCATACGACCCGCTGCTACGTAAGCCAGATCCAGGGCGGCAGAACCTGCACGGCGCAGATCGGCACATTGGCTAAAGGTAGAAGCAAAAAGTTTCATGTAAGTTTCAGTGTGTTGCTTCGCCTTGAAGGGGAAACCTGTACCTACGATGGCCTCATCGAGATCGCTCGCCTTGCTCACGCGGATACGGAAATCATTTAGCTTGGCGCCTTTACCGCGCACGGCAGTGAACAGCTCGTCACGAACAGGATCGTAGACGACGGCAACTTCGGTCTTGCCTTTGTGTTGTACGGCAATAGATACCGCGAAATGAGGGATGCCTCTAACAAAGTTGTTAGTGCCATCCAGAGGATCGACAATCCACAAATAGTCGCTGTTTTGACCCTTGTTCTCACCATTTTCTTCACCAACTATGGTGTGGTCCGGGTACGACTTGCGGATTTGATATGTAATTGCAGCTTCTGCTTCTTTATCTACGTTAGTCACGTAGTCATTGATACCTTTTGTGCTAACTTCTACACGGTCGAGTTCGGTATAGGCACGCATAATCGTTTGGCCGGCGGCGCGAGCGGCGCGCACGGCGATGGTCTGCATCGGATGCATTACAATCCCCTGGATGTTAAAGAACAGATATAAATAATCGGCGCGTATTATACGCTTTTTAAGCGTTATATCAAATATAGATTTTTATATTAAGGGATCCCCTTACGCTGTGATACCATCAATCCACTGTTCTATAGAAAGAAATCAAACTTGTTTCATGCTTAGCAATATTCGTGTCGTTCTCGTAGGAACCACTCATCCAGGTAATATAGGTTCAACCGCCCGTGCCATGAAAACCATGGGTCTTTCCACGCTTTATCTCGCCGAGCCTAAGGTGGCACCCGATGGCCAGTCTGTGGCGCTTGCCGCCGGGGCGTCGGATATCCTTAAACATGCGGTGACCGTCGATTGTCTGGAAGATGCCATCGCAGATTGCAGCCTGGTGATCGCCACCAGTGCCCGTAGCCGAACCCTGGACTGGCCTATGCTGGATCCCCGTCAGGCGGGTGAGAAACTCGCCGGCGCCGCCGTTAACGGCCCAGTGGCCATCGTCTTTGGCCGCGAGAGTAATGGTCTGAGCAACGACGAACTGCAAAAGTGCAACTATCATGTGACCATACCGGCCAATCCTGAGTATACCTCGCTTAACCTGGCCCAGGCGGTGCAGATCATCTGTTATGAGGCGCGTGTGGCGCACCTCGCTATGGAGCCCGAGGCGGTAGAGGTGCAGGCGTATCCCCTGGCCAAGGAGCAGGAAAATTTCTTCGTTCATCTGGAGAAGACGCTGCTGTCGACCGGATTTATCATTAAGCAACATCCGGGGCAGGTGATGACTAAGCTCAGACGTCTCTTTAGCCGGGCGAGAATTGAAAGTCAGGAGATGAACATCCTCCGCGGTATCCTGACCTCGGTCGATAAGAAGGTTGAATTGGCACAGCAGGCCACACAAGACGCACAGTCAACGAAGGAAGAATAGAGCCATGGGCGTGATTTCCAGAATTAAAGATGACATAGCCTCCATCTATCACAGAGACCCGGCGGCAAACGGTACCCTAGAGATCCTGCTCAACTATCCTGGCATGCAGGCGATTTGGATCCACCGCGTCAGCCATAAGCTTTGGAAAGCCAAGTGGTGTCTCACCGCGCGCATGATCTCTACCTTCTCTCGTTGGCTTACCGGGGTGGAGATCCATCCGGGCGCCACCATAGGTGACCGTTTCTTTATCGACCACGGCATGGGCGTGGTAATAGGTGAGACCGCCGAGATAGGTAACGATTGTACCCTTTACCATGGCGTCACCCTTGGGGGAACGACCTGGCAGGCGGGAAAACGTCACCCGACCCTGGGCAACAATGTGGTGGTTGGCGCTGGCGCCAAGATCTTGGGGCCGATCACTATGCACGATGGGGCGCGTGTCGGCTCAAACTCTGTGGTGGTCAAAGAGGTGCCAAAAGATACCACTGTAGTGGGGATCCCAGCGCGTGAGGTGGCCAGACCCAGCGAAGAGGCCAAGGAGCATGTTCAGCGCCGCACCGAGATGGCTAAGAAGTATGGCTTCGATGCCTATGCGGTATCGCCCGATAATCCAGACCCTGTGGCCAATGCCATCGGCAAGATGCTGGATCATATGCACCTGATGGACTCTAAGGTGCAAGAGGTGTGTCAGGCCGTGCAGAGCATGGGCGGCAGCGTCTGTACCGAGCGCCTTCCTGAGCTTGAGGTGGGTGAATTTAGCGACGCCGAGCAGGCCGCGGCCGAGAAGCGCCAGCAGGCGATTGATGAGTTTGATCCCATTATTTAATAAAGAGTGAGATTTATTGCCCTCTGAGCGTTGAATCTTTGCCTTGAAACAGGTTAAATACCCCAGCAACGAAGCAGGGTATTTCCTGTTTCCGATAACGTCCTTAATACCTGACTAATCTGCTAGGTTTTATACTTGACTAAAACAGTCAAGTATGGTTGAATTGCCCTAAGCATTTTAGAGAGCAGTGGTAGCTATGAAACTAACTTCAAAAGGTCGGTATGCGGTAACGGCAATGTTAGACGTTGCAATGCATTCTACTTCTGGCCCGGTCCCATTAGCTGACATCTCCGAGCGTCAGGGAATCTCCCTTTCCTATCTTGAACAACTCTTCGCTAAATTACGTAAGCATGGTTTAGTCTCCAGCGTCAGAGGACCCGGTGGCGGTTATCGTCTCGGTTTCGACGCCAGCGACATCTCCGTGGGCATGGTGGTTCGGGCGGTAGATGAGTCGGTCGACGCCACACGTTGTCAAGGTTTGGGAAATTGTCAGAGCGGTACTCGATGTTTAACCCATTCGCTCTGGGGCGATTTGAGCAAACAGATTTCAGATTTTTTAAATGGCATTAGCCTTGCGGGTCTGATGAACAAGCGAGATGTGCAATTTATCTCAATCAAGCAAGACAAGATGCAACAGGAACAAAGGGTAACCCTGTAAGTTAACTTTGTTATTAATTATTACTATATGTACGTGGTTAAGTGGTCGCGCCATGACTACTCAGTACGGAGTGTGAGATGAAGCTTCCTATTTATTTAGATTATGCTGCTACGACGCCGGTCGATCCGCGCGTGGCAGAGAAAATGATGCAATACATGACGATGGACGGGATTTTTGGTAACCCCGCTTCACGTTCTCACCGTTACGGCTGGCAGGCCGAAGAGGCGGTGGATATCGCCCGTAACCAGGTCGCCGAGCTGATCAACGCCGATCCACGCGAGATCGTCTTCACCTCGGGTGCTACCGAGTCTGACAACCTGGCCATCAAGGGTGTTGCGCATTTTTATCATAAGAAAGGCAAGCACATCATCACCAGCAAGACAGAACATAAGGCCGTGCTGGACACCTGTCGTCAGCTAGAGCGTGAAGGTTTCGAGGTGACTTACCTTGAGCCAGAGTCAAACGGCATCATCCCTATCGAGAAGCTCGAAGCGGCGATGCGTGAAGACACCATACTGCTCAGCCTGATGCATGTTAACAATGAGATCGGCGTGATCCACGATATCGACGCCATCGGCGAGCTATGCCGTGCCAAGAAGGTGATCTTCCACGTGGATGCGGCTCAGAGCGCCGGCAAGCTACCTATCGACCTGCAAAAGAGCAAGGTTGACCTCATGTCAATCTCGGCGCACAAGATGTACGGCCCTAAAGGCATTGGCGCCCTGTATGTCCGTCGTAAGCCACGTATTCGTCTGGAAGCGACTATGCACGGTGGTGGACACGAGCGTGGCATGCGCAGTGGTACCCTGGCGACTCACCAAATTGTCGGCATGGGTGAAGCGGCGGCGATTGCCAAGGCCGACATGGAAAGCGATAACGCCCGTATCCGTCGTCTGCGCGACAGACTGTGGGACGGCATCAAGCATATCGAAGAAACCTATATCAACGGTGATGCAGAGCAAAGATACTGCGGCAGCCTGAACGTCAGCTTTAACTTCGTCGAAGGTGAGTCTTTGATGATGGCGCTGAAAGATCTGGCGGTCTCTTCTGGTTCTGCCTGTACCTCAGCAAGTTTAGAGCCTAGCTATGTGCTTCGTGCATTAGGATTAGACGATGAAATGGCGCACAGCTCAATCCGTTTCTCTATCGGTCGTTTCACGACTGAAGAGGAGATTGACCATGCGATCGAGACCATTACCAAGTCTATCGGTCAGTTGAGAGAGATGTCTCCATTGTGGGAGATGTTTAAAGATGGTGTTGACCTGTCAACAGTGCAGTGGGCACACCATTAATCCGGCCGATAAACGAATAGAGATTGGAGCAGAATCATGGCTTACAGTGAAAAAGTAATAGATCATTATGAGAACCCGCGTAACGTAGGTTCATTCGACAAGAACGACCCTTCAGTGGTTACCGGCATGGTAGGTGCGCCTGCCTGTGGTGACGTCATGAAGCTTCAGCTGAAGATCGACGACAACGGTATCATCGAAGATGCCAAGTTCAAGACTTACGGCTGTGGTAGCGCTATCGCGTCTAGCTCTCTGGTCACCGAATGGGTGAAGGGTAAGACGATTGAAGAAGCACAAGCGATTAAAAATACGGATATTGCTGAAGAGCTTGCCCTACCGCCGGTGAAAATTCACTGCTCAATCTTGGCTGAAGACGCCATCAAGGCAGCGTTAGACGAGTACAAGGCTAAGCACGAAAAGTAATAGTCGGAGTAATAATGGCAATAACGATGACACCGGCGGCGGCCGATCGAGTAAGAAGCTTCTTGGCCAACCGCGGTAAAGGTATCGGATTACGTTTGGGACTGAAGACGTCCGGCTGCTCCGGCATGGCATACGTGCTGGAGTTCGTCGACGAACTCAACGACGACGATGAAGTTTATGAGATCGATGGGGTGAAAATCATCATCGATGCCAAGAGCTTCATCTACCTGCAAGGGATCGAGTTAGATTTCGTCAAAGAGGGGCTCAACGAGGGCTTCCAGTTCAACAACCCCAATGCGAAAGGGGAGTGTGGCTGCGGCGAGAGCTTCACCGTTTAGAGCGAATCGAGATACATGAACTATTTTGAGTTGTTTAGTTTATCGCCATCGTTTGAGCTAGATACCGCTGTGCTTTCAGAGCGGTATCGCGAACTGCAGCGTGCGGTGCACCCTGACAAGTTTGCTAATGCCAGCGAGCAGGACAAGCGCCTGGCGGTGCAGCACACCGCCCAGGTCAACGATGGTTATAACACCCTGAAACATCCCATCTCGCGCGCCGAGCACATGCTCAGCCTCAAGGGAATCGACCTCAGCCACGAATCCACCACGGTTAAAGACACAATGTTTTTAATGCAGCAGATGGAGTGGCGTGAGGCGCTCGAGGAGATTGCCGATAGTGACGATCCCGACGAGGCTATCGAGCACCTGCATCAATCATTTGGCGAGTATCGCAGCGACATCACGGCGCAGCTGGCACAAAAGATAGGCAGTGAAGAGGCTTCAGTCTTGGAGCAGGCCGCCGACCTGGTGCGTAAACTCAAGTTTATGGATAAGTTGCAGGCTGAACTCGAGCGAGCCGAAGACGCTCTCTTTTAAGCGCGAATGTTTTTTATGGCTCTGTCGTCGATTGCGGTCGACTGAGCCTTTATTTTTTTAAGTTGGAAAGATATGGCACTTTTGCAGATCGCTGAACCCGGACAGAGCGCCGCGCCGCACCAGCACAGGCTGGCGGTAGGCATTGACTTAGGTACGACCAACTCACTGGTGGCGGCCGTGCGCAGCGGCGCAGCCGATACCCTGGCCGACGAATCTGGTCGTCATGCCCTGGCTTCCGTTGTGCGTTACAGCGAAGACGGAGTGCAGGTTGGCGTGGATGCCGAGCGTTTCTCCGCCCAGGACCCACTCAATACCGTGGTCTCGGTGAAGCGTTTCATGGGCCGCAGCCTGAGTGATATTCAGGCCAAGGATGCCTCGCTACCTTATCATTTCTCTGCCAGCGAAAATGGCCTGCCACTGTTCAATACTCAGGCGGGGCAATTTAATCCCATTCAGATCTCTGCCGACATCTTAAGGCCACTAGTTGATCGCGCCGAGAAGACCCTTGGTGGTGCTTTAGAAGGCGTGGTGATCACAGTGCCGGCCTATTTCGATGACGCCCAGCGTCAGGGCACCAAAGAGGCGGCAAACCTGCTTGGTGTCAAGGTGCTGCGTCTGCTCAACGAGCCGACGGCGGCGGCTATCGCATATGGTCTGGACTCGGGCCAGGAAGGGGTGATTGCCATCTATGACCTAGGTGGTGGTACCTTCGATATCTCGATTCTGCGCCTGAATAAAGGTGTGTTTGAGGTTCTGGCGACCGGCGGCGACTCGGCGCTGGGTGGCGATGACTTCGACCACGCCCTGGCCGAACATCTGCAGAGTAGCTGGCAACTCAGCAGCCTTACCGCCAGTGAGCGCCGCGCACTCTTAATCGAGAGTCGCCGCGTGAAAGAGGCCCTGACCGAACAGGCCAGCGTGACTGCGAGTCTGACCCTGGAGCAGGGCACAGTGCATGAACAAGTTGTCGACAAGGCGCAGTTTGACGCCTTGATCGAATCTCTGGTGAAGAAGACCATCGCCAGCTGTCGCCGCGCGCTCCGTGATGCGGGGATCAGCAATGATGAAGTGCTGGAAACCGTGATGGTGGGTGGCTCGACCCGTGTGCCTCTGGTGCGTGAACGTGTCGAAGGCTTCTTCGGTAAGGCGCCTTTGACCTCAATCGACCCCGATCGCGTGGTGGCCATTGGCGCCGCGATTCAAGCCGATATTCTGGTGGGTAACAAGCCAGAATCTGATCTGCTACTGCTGGATGTTATCCCGCTGTCGCTGGGTATCGAAACCATGGGTGGCCTGGTGGAAAAGGTGGTGTCTCGTAACACTACGATTCCGGTCGCCCGTGCCCAGGAGTTCACCACCTTTAAGGATGGTCAGACGGCCATGGCATTTCATGTGGTGCAGGGCGAGCGTGAGCTGGTGGCCGATTGTCGCTCCTTGGCACGCTTTACCCTCAAGGGCATTCCGCCTATGGCGGCCGGCGCGGCGCATATTCGTGTCACCTTCCAGGTCGATGCCGATGGCTTGCTCAGCGTGACCGCCATGGAGAAATCTTCTGGCGTGCAAGCGAGCATTCAGGTGAAGCCTTCCTTCGGGCTGACCGATGAAGAGATCGGCACCATGCTCAAAGATTCGATGGCCCATGCCAAAGAGGATATCGAGCGCCGCATGTTAGCGGAGCAGCAGGTGGAAGCGGCCAGGGTGTTAGAGTCCCTGTCGGCGGCGCTGGCCAAAGATGGCGATCTGCTGGACGAAGCGGAAGCGGCGACTATCCAGGCGGGCATGGCCAATTTGGCACAGGTGGCGAGTCAGTCTGATACTGACGCCATCGAGAAGGCAATTGCTGCGCTGGATGATGCCAGCCAGGACTTTGCCGCGAAACGTATGGATAATTCCATTCGATTGGCGCTCAAGGGCCAGTCGGTTGACAATATATAGGTAACAATATGCCTCAGATAGTTTTTTTACCCCATGAAGAGTTATGCCCGGACGGCGCGGTAGTCGAGGCCCAGGTGGGCGAGACTGTGCTGGATGTGGCGCTGCGTAACGGCATCACCATAGAACACGCCTGTGAGAAATCCTGTGCCTGTACCACTTGTCATGTGATCATTCGTGAAGGCTTCGATGAGCTCGAAGAGAGCGATGAGCTGGAAGATGACATGCTGGATAAGGCCTGGGGCCTGGAGCCTGAGAGCCGTCTGTCCTGCCAGTCTAAGGTACCTGACAGCGATCTCGTGGTAGAGATCCCTAAATACACTATCAACATGGTGAGTGAAGGCTAAGCCTGATTAATGTATTAGCAATCTCAAAGAAAGCCGGTCTATCAGACCGGCTTTTTTGATCCCGCCATCTGCCAAGGGGCTAAACTTAAGGGATAAGCATTTGCGATAGAGGTAAGACAATGAAATGGATAGATTCTCTCGATGTGGCACTCAGTCTGCTTGAGGCTCATCCCGATGTGGATCCCACCAAGATCCGCTTTACCGATCTGCGGGAATGGATCCTGGCGCTGGATGAGTTTGACGACGATCCCAACCATTGCAATGAGCGGATCCTGGAGGCGATTCAGGCCTGCTGGATCAACGAGTACTGAGCCTGTATCGAGGTTTAAAGTCTCGCTCGCTGACTACTTGGTTTCGATTTGTACATGCCAGTTTGCTAGCCGGATCGCGCCAGCCTAGATGACGGTTTGATGAATGTCTCATTCATCTCGCTATAAAGGTAGGTTTTTCGGATTTAATTTCGTATAATCCGCGCGAATTTTTAAAAACCTGTTTAATGAAGGAAGCTAGACATGGCTATCGAACGTACTTTTTCTATCATCAAGCCTGATGCCGTTGCTAAAAACCACATCGGTGCTATCTACAACCGTTTTGAAACCGCTGGCCTGAAAATCATCGCTTCTAAAATGGTTCACCTAAGCAAAGAACAAGCTGAAGGTTTCTACGCCGAGCACAGCGAGCGTCCTTTCTTCGGCGCACTGGTTGAGTTCATGACTTCTGGTCCTATCATGGTTCAAGTTCTGGAAGGCGAAAACGCTGTTCTGGCTAACCGTGAAATCATGGGTGCAACTAACCCAGCTGAAGCGGCTCGTGGCACTCTGCGTGCTGATTTCGCTGACAGCATCGACGAGAACGCCGTTCACGGTTCTGACGCCGTTGCTTCTGCAGAGCGTGAAATCGCTTACTTCTTCAGCGCTGAAGAACTTTGTCCACGTACTCGTTAATCCGAGTCCGATGCAAAACACTCGAAAAGGAGCCTTAGGGCTCCTTTTTTGTGCCCGAAATTTACTGCAAAAAAATAGTGCGGCAAAATAGCCCTAAGTAAACTGTGAAGAGAAGTCGATGAAAATTGTAGCCGATGAAAACATGCCCTATGTCGAAGCCCTGTTTGCCGATCTTGGTGAGGTGGTGATGGTCGATGGCCGCACCCTGACCCAGGCTCAGGTAAAAGATGCCGATGTGCTGCTAGTGCGCTCCGTCACTAAGGTGAATAAGAGCCTACTGGACGGCTGCGACAGGCTCTCCTTCGTGGGCAGCGCCACTATAGGCATGGACCATCTGGACTTGGACTATCTTAAGCAGCGCGGCATCTTCTGCACCAATGCACCGGGCTGTAATGCGGTGGCCGTCGGTGAGTACGCCTTCAATGCCATGCTGGAGCTGGCAAGGCGCTTTCACAGTCCGCTTAAGGACAAGACGGTCGGCATAGTCGGCGCGGGTAATACGGGCACGGCGCTGCAAAAGTGCCTTGAGGCCTATGGGGTGAAGGCCCTGCTTAACGATCCCTTACTTGAACAAAGTGGTGATGACCGAGAGTTTGTCTCGTTAGATACGCTTATTGAGTGCTGCGATGTGATCTCCCTGCATGTGCCCCTGACTCGAGATGGCGAGTATCCCACCCACTATCTGTTTGACAAGGCGCGCCTTAACACACTCGCTGAAGACACCTGGCTGCTGAACTGCTGCCGCGGCGAGGTGATCGATAACCGTGCGCTTATCGAGGTGAAACAGCAGCGCAGCGATCTCAAGCTGGTGCTGGATGTATGGGAGGGGGAGCCTCTGCCACTGCCTGAGTTGGTGCCACTGGTTGAGGTAGCCACCCCTCACATCGCCGGCTATAGCCTGGAGGGCAAGGCCCGCGGCACCTTTATGCTGTATCTGGCCTTGATGGCGCAGCTGGGCAGGGCGGTGGACAAGTCGCTTGCCAGCCTGTTGCCAGTGCTCTGGAGTCATCAGTTGTCACCCTTGTCTGTGCCCGATGAAAAGGCCTTGCTCAGCCTGGTGCGTCTGGTCTATGACCTACGCGACGACGACGAACTGTTTCGCCAGCGCTTTCAAAATAACAAAGGCTTCGACCTGATGAGAAAAAATCATAAGCATCGACGTGAATTTAGCGCGTTAATGCTAGCCAATACCGCGGGTTCTGATGTAGATTGGTTGCTCGAATTAGGTTTTTCAGGAGTCGGTCTGTAATTATGTCGCAGGAATTTAACGTCGTCGTTTTAGGTGCATCGGGAGCCGTGGGTCAAACAATGATTGAGATCCTCGAAGAGCGCAACTTTCCCGTTGCCAACTTGTATCCTCTGGCCAGTAGTCGTAGTGCGGGCGACACGGTAACTTTCCATGGTAAACAGGTCGAAATTTTGGATGTGGAGACCTTCGATTGGTCTCAGGCGCAGATAGGTTTCTTCTCGGCGGGCGGTGACGTGTCGGCGAAGTGGGCCCCCATCGCCGCCGAACATGGTTGTGTGGTGATCGATAACACCTCGCACTTCCGTTACGACATCGATATCCCTCTGGTCGTTCCTGAGGTGAACCCACAGGCGATCGCCGATTTCCGTAATCGCAACATCATCGCCAACCCGAATTGCTCGACTATCCAGATGTTGGTTGCTCTTAAGCCTATCTATGATGCTTATGGGATCTCTCGCATCAATGTAGCGACCTACCAGTCGGTATCTGGTTCGGGCAAGCAGGCGATCGAAGAGCTGGCCAATCAGTGCGCCAAGCTACTGCAGGGGCTGCCAGTAGAGCCTAAGGCCTATCCTAAGCAGATCGCCTTTAACGTGTTGCCGCAGATCGATAAGTTTATGGACAACGGCTATACAAAAGAAGAGATGAAGATGGTCTGGGAAACCCAGAAGATCTTCGGTGATGACCAGATAGTGGTTAACCCAACTGCGGTACGTGTGCCGGTATTCTATGGTCACTCTGAGGCGGTACATATCGAAACGGTGCAGCCGGTGAGTGCCGACGATGTTAAGGCCGTGTTGCGTGATGCGCCTGGCGTGGAGCTGTTCGAGTCTAACGAAGAGTATCCAACGGCGGTGACCGAAGCGGCAGGAACCGACCCTGTATACGTGGGCCGTGTGCGCGAAGATATCTCTCACCCTAACGGTATCAACCTCTGGGTTGTGTCTGATAACATTAGAAAAGGCGCTGCGCTTAACAGCGTACAGATAGCCGAAGTCTTGGTCAGAGACTACTACTGATAGCCAGCCCTAGCGGGTGAAGTAGCGCATAAGTGGAGAAAAAGCCTGCAGTTTGCAGGCTTTTTTTGTGTGATCACTTGTTTTTGAAATGTGAACAGTAGCAGGTCACCTAAAACTGGTTTATAGTAATCTCAATAAATACAATTGCCTAAAGCACACTGCCAAATGGCAGTCCATCATCGCTTGAAAGGGAAGAATTGATGAACTTTCGCACATCGCATCTTGCTGGTTTGCTAGCCAGCGCACTGCTTGTTCTCTCGTCGACTTCGGGTCTTTTATCTGCCGCAGAACCTCTCAATATTACCGGTCCAGATGGTGAAAGTCGCCAGACCCTGCGCCAATATGGCCCAACTACGGCATCCGATACCTTCTGGAGTATTGCGCAGAAAACCCGTCCCGATGCGAGTGTGACTATCTATCAGGTGATGGCAGCGATTTATGAAGCCAATCCTCATGCTTTTACCAGCGACAACTACAACAGCCTAGAGAAAGGGATGATCCTGCTGATCCCATCTAAAGAGGTGATGCTGGCTATTCCTAAGAGCCTGGCTAAACAGCAGGCAGAGAGTAACGATAAAGGCTGGCGTCAGAAGCCACAGACGGCTGCAAAGCCTAAGCCGGTAGTGACACCGACTAAACAGGCTCAGGCGGCAGAAGCTAGTCAGCCAGAGATGGTTCAGGCTGATAAGCCTAGCGCCGAGCAGCAGAAGCAGATCGAGGCGTTAACCGCCAAGCTTGAGGCCGAGCAGGCCAAGAACCTGTCGCTCACCGATGAGTTGGCCAGGGCACAGGATAAGTTAAACCTGGGCAACAATGACAGCGAGATGCTGCAGGCCAAGATAGATGAACAAAGCAGCCGTATCGCCGAGCTGGAAGAGGCGCTGCTGGTACAAAAGGAGCAGAAGGCACAGCTAAACAGCGAAGTCGAGCAGCTTCGTCAGCAGCTGGCCGCCGCGACCCAGCCGGCTAAGCCCAAAGAGGTGGACGACAGCTGGCGCACCATGATGGACAACCCGCTCTATCTCGGTCTGTTCGCGGCCATTCCAGCACTATTGCTATTGGTATTGGTATGGCTATTTATCAAGCGTCGCAATAACAAGAGCGAGGCGGTCGAGTCGAACGCGCCTGTGACGCCACCTATGGACGATAAGCCTGTCGCGCCAGCACCTGAAGATAGTGAAGAGATGATGGCTGTGCATCTGGATACAGATGATGAGGCCGATTCGCTGGATTCCTTGATGAAGGTCGACGAGACCCAATTAAAGCCTGAGGCGGATCTGAGTGAAGAGTTGCCCCAAGAAGCTGCCGAGATGGTAGTGGATGCGGGTGATGAGCAGGTGATGTCACCGATTGAGGATGAAGGTCAATCGCTGGACGATCTCTGGGCCGAGGCCATGGGTGAACAGGAGCAGGAAGAAGCCAAGACAACTGAGGAAGATGATCTCGACAGCCTGCTTGCCGAACTGGACGCGCCGCAAGAAGCGCCAGTCGAAGAGGAACATGCTGAAGAGAAGAGCATCGAAGAGACTGCCTTCGAGGCGCCAGTTCTTGAGGAAGAAGAGGCGACCGCAGAGACAGATCTCGACGAACTGCTGGCCGAATTTGAGCAAGAAACACCAAGCGAAGACGCCAAAGAGGAAGACTTGGATGCGCTGCTGGCGGAGTTTGACCTGCCGGCAGAAACTGTGAACGACGAGACTTACGTAGAAGAAGAGACTCGCGCAGAAGAGACTCGCTCTGAAGAGATTAAGCCAGAAGAAGCCGCCGAGCCTGAAGCGACAGCGGCGTCCGAGGAAACCTTGGCCGATGAGATTGCTCAGGAGCTTGAGGAGGCGATCGAGGCCAAGGGCGATGAGGGCGATGTCGATGAGACAGATCTCGATGCCTTGCTGGCAGGATTCGATGCCGAGCCCGCTGCCCAAGCGTCCGATAGCGAGGATGATGAGATTGCTCGTCAGATCGCCGCCGAGCTTGAGGAAGAAAACGATGAGGTTGAAGAGGCGGATCTTGATGCCTTACTGGCCGAATTCGAACCTGCTGCATCGGCAAGCGAGCCAGAAGCCGACGTCGCCGATCTTGAGTTCGCCGAGGCTGAAGTTGAGGAGGCTGCACCTGAGGAGACGGGGCCAGAACTTGACGTTGCCGCCGAGTTAGCCGCAGAGCTGGAAGCAGGCTCTCAGCAAGATAGCCAGGAAGAGAGTAAGCCGGCCGGTAATGCGCCGCTCGAGTTCGACCTGGGTGAAGATAAGCCGGCTGTAGAGCTAGAAGCTGAGGAAGAGATTAAGGCCGAAGATGACGGCGAGGTGGATCTCGACGCACTGCTCGCCGATCTTGAATCGGTCGAAGAGGCGGAAGAGCCTAAGGTCGAAAAGGGCGAATCGGGCTTCTTCGGTGATCTCAAGGGGAACAAGCGCAGCAGCGATAACATGCTGGAGTGGGAATCCGCCTTGACTAGCGACGCGCCAAGCGCCCAAGAGACTCAGGTTGAGGACGATGACGACGCTATCTCGCTGCAGCTGGACGATGACGATAATCTAACCGTTGATCAGGCCTTGGCAGCCCTGGATGCGGCGGAGAATAAGCGTCCGGCCAGAGCAGCCGTGCCCGAGCACGACCTGACCGCCTTCCAACAAGATAACGGCTTTATCGATATCGATAGACTGCTCAATGAGGCCGACGAGGAGCAGCTGGATGTCGATAAGTACAAGGAGCTGGATGTCGACATGGGTGAGCTCGATAGCCTGATGGGCAACGCCTCCATGGTCGATGTGGACGACGAAGAGAATGCCGTCAACGCCAAGCTGGATCTGGCCCGCGCCTATATCGAGATCGACGACATGGACAGCGCTAAGGCGCTGCTTAAAGAGGTCGAGCTGGACGGCAACGAGCGTCAGCAGCAGGAAGCCAAGAAGCTGCTAGACGAGCTCTAATCCTGACGAGCTCTAAAATAGAAAAGCGATTTGAAAAACGGTGCTTAGGCGCCGTTTTTTTTGGCAATCTGAAACCACCTCCTATGGAGGTGGTGATCGTTCCTTCTGGGCTATGCCCGTAGAGTGCTCATGCTAGATACTCACAGTTGTTTGTT